>DASQBH010000500.1:0-13222 GCA_035635315.1 Longimicrobium sp. | reverse complement strand
GCTGCGACGGGAAAGCTGCGGCGCATGACGTTCTCCTCGGTTGTGGAGGATCGGTGCGGCCCCCCGCCAGGCTCCCGGCGAGGGGGCGAGCGGTGGCGAGGCGGTCCGCGGGAGGTGAGAGGATTTTTAGCAATCGCGGGGCCGGTTATGCCCAAAGCGCCTAACCGATTGCGGCGTATGGTCTTGTATAACAAACACGCGCTTCCCGCCCCCCGCCCCCTGTGCACCAGAATGGTGCGAACGAACCAGACCGGGGCGGGTCTCTGCGTGCGAACCGGGGCATGCGAATCCACCCGACGCGCCGTATCTCCGCCATCCGCATCACCCGATCCCATCACCCGATCCGCATCCCGATCCGTCCTCAACCATCACCCCGGGCTAAAGCCCGGGGCTAGAAGGGCCATAAGCCCCGCCACGGCCGCTCGCGCGTCCGTGCGGGGCTTCACCTGCTCGGGTGGGCGGGGGCCTGCGCGCCTGGCTCAGTCCGGGTGCGTCAACCCGCCGACGCCGCGGAAACGCACCGCAGGTTGTCGCGACGTTTATACCCTCTCCCGCTTGCGGGAGAGGGTGCGAGCCTGAGCGCGCGGGTGAGGGCCCCGGCGGCCGGCGCGCATCACCCCATCACCCGTTCACCGAAGCGCGGCGCGGAACTTCCGATACCGCGCAAACCGTCCTTTTCCCGGCCGGGCGCCGCACCTACATTGGCGCCCCCCAAACAGCCGTCTGCAGAAACCTTGACTGTCTCCGCCGCACCCGACGACACCGCCGAGCCCGAGGTGATGCCCCGCGCGCCCATGCACTGGGCCGTGCGCTGGGTGTCGCCGGCCATCGGCGTGGGGCTGTTCGCGGCGGCGGTGCTGGTGCTGCGCGGCGAGCTGGAAAAGGTGAGCTACGTAGAGGTGCAGCAGTCCGTGCGCGGGCTGCCCCCCTCCGCCATCCTCCTCTCCATCCTGTTCACCGCGGCCAACTACGCCATCCTCTGCTGCTTCGACCTGCTGGCGTTTCGCTACGTGGGGCGGCGGCTGACGGACTGGAAGGTGGCGGCCACCTCGTTCATCGGCTACGCGGTGGCGAACAACGTGGGGTTCGCCATCATCTCCGGCACCAGCGTGCGCTACCGCTTCTACTCGCGGTGGGGGCTGAGCGCGCAGGAGATCTCGCGCATCGTCGTGTTCTACTCCGGCACCTTCTGGCTGGGGTTCCTGGTGCTGGCGGGGTGGAGCATGGCCTTCGATCCCCATCCCGGGCTCAAGAAGGTGCTGGGGCCGGCCACCATCGCAATCGGCGGATGGGCGCTGCTGGCGGGGGCGTTCGCATACGTGGCGGTGGCCGCGGTGCGCCCGGCGCCGGTGCGGATGGGGCGGTGGACGATCCCCGTGCCCCGGCTGCGGATCGTGGCGTGGCAGTACGCGCTCTCCACGCTGGACTGGGCGCTGGCGGGGGGAGTGCTGTACGCCCTGCTTCCGCGCACGGAACTCACCTTCTGGGAGTTCCTGAGCGCCTTTCTGGCCGCGCAGCTCCTGGGCCTGGTGAGCCACGTCCCCGGCGGCGTGGGGGTGTTCGAGGGGACGATGGTGATCCTGCTGGACGGCTACCTGTCGCCCGGGCAGATCTTCTCGTCGCTCTTCCTCTACCGCCTGATCTACTACGTCCTTCCCCTGGGCGCCGCGCTGGTGATCCTGGTGATCGACGAGGTGCGCCTGCGCCGGCACCACTTCGCCAAATGGGGGAGCTGGTTCGGCACCATCTCGCAGCAGATCGCGCCGCGCGTGCTGGCGATGTTCATCTTCCTGGCCGGCGCGCTCCTGCTGGTCTCCGGCGCCACTCCCACGGAGCCGCACCGGCTGGCGTGGATCGACCGCCACGTGCCGCTGGTGCTGGTGGAGGCGGGGTACCTGATCGGCTCGGTGGCGGGGGTGGGGCTGCTGATCGTCTCGCACGGGGTGGCACGCCGGCTGGACATGGCCTTCATCGTCGCCGCGACGTGGCTGTCGCTGGGGATCGCGGCGTCGCTGCTCAAAGGCGCGGACTACGAAGAGGCGGCGTTGCTCGGCGGGCTGCTGGTCGCGCTGTTCGCCAGCCGCCCGGCGTTCGACCGCAAGGCGGACTTCTGGGCCGCGCGCTTCTCGCCCGGGTGGACGTTCGGCGTGGTCGCCGTGGTCGGCGCGGCGGTGTGGCTGGGGTTCTTCGCCTTTCAGCACGTGGAGTACAGCGACGAGCTGTGGTGGCGGTTCGCGCTGCGCCAGGACGCCCCGCGCGCGCTGCGGGCGACCATGCTGGCGGTGGTGCTGATGCTGGCGTTCGGCGTGCTGCGCCTCCTGCGCCCCGCCCCGCCGACGCTGACGCGGCCCACGGAGGAGGAGTTGTCCGCGGCGCGCGCGCTGATCGACGGGCAGACGTCCACCGTCCCCTACCTGGTGTACCTGCGCGACAAGACGCTGCTGTTCAGCGACGACGGGCGCGCCTGCCTGATGTACGCGGTGCACGGCCGCACCTGGGTGGCCATGGGCGACCCCATCGGCGACCCGCGCGCGGTGACGGGGCTCATCCGCCGCTTCTTCGAGCGGTGCGACGACTACGGCGGCGTCCCGGTCTTCTACCAGGTGGGGAAGGAGAAGCTGCACCACTACGCGGACTTCGGGCTGGCGTTCGCCAAGCTGGGCGAGGAGGCGTGCGTGGACCTGCACGGCTTCAGCCTGGACGGCGCGGAGAACAAGCCGTTCCGCCTGGTGCTGAACCGCTTCGGGCGCAGCGGGATGACGTTCCGCGTGGTGCCGGTGGAGGAGGTGGATGCGCTGCTGCCGCGGCTGCAGGAGGTGTCTGACGCGTGGCTGCTGGAAAAGCGGGCGTCGGAAAAGGGCTTCTCGCTCGGCTTCTTCGACCCGGACTACGTGCGGCGCTTCCCGGTAGCGGTCGTGGAAGAGGAGGGGCGGATCGTCGCGTTCGCCACGGTGTGGCCGGGGCCGGAACGGTCGGAGCTCTCGGTGGACCTGATGCGCTACCGCCCCGACGCGCCGCGCAACGTGATGGAGGCGCTCATCCTGAACCTGATGCTGTGGGGCAAGGCGGAGGGATTCGGCCGCTTCAACCTGGGGATGGCGCCGCTGAGCGGGCTGGAGCCCTCGCCCGTGGCGCCGGTGTGGACGCGCATCGGCAACTTCCTCTTCCAGCGCGGCGAGGCCCTGTACAACTTCCAGGGGCTGCGCACCTACAAGGAGAAGTTCCACCCGTCGTGGGAGCCGCGCTACCTGGCCTACCCCGGCGGGCTGGCGCTGCCGCGCATCACGGCGGACGTGTCGGCGCTCATCGCGGGCGGGTACCGCGGCATCTTTCGCCGCGGCAAGGGCGGGGGATGATCCGCATCGCGGGATGGGCGGTGTTGCTTCTGGCGGCGGCGGGGTGCACCGGGTGCAGCCGCGTCCGCATCCCCGAGACCCCGGGCGTGGAGGATGGACGGATGCGGTCGCTCCCCCTGCGCGCGCTGCCGGCCGCGGAGGGCGGCACCGGCGGCGCCTTTGCCATCGTGCTCACGGGAGACGGGCCCAGCGGCGGCACGGGCAAGCGCGTGGCGGCGGACCTGGCGGCGCACGGCATCCCCTCCGTGATCTGGCACTCGCTGCGCTACTACTGGAGCCCCAAGACCCCGGAGCAGGCCGCGCGTGACCTGGACGCCGTCATCCGCCACTACGGCGAGGCGTGGGGGCGGGAGAAGGTGGTGCTGGTGGGATATTCGATGGGGGCGGACGTGCTTCCCTTTCTCATCAACCGGCTTCCGGCGGACACACGCGAGCGGATCGGCGGGGTGGCGCTGCTGGCGCTGGCGCACGACGCGGTGTTCGAGTTCCGCATCGAGCAGTGGTGGCGGACGTCGACGGCGCCGCGCTTTGCCACGCGGCCGGAAGTGGAGAAGCTGAAAGGACTTCCGGTGCTCTGCGTGTGGGGGCGGGGGGACGACAAGGCGGCGTGTCCGGCCATGGCGACGGCGCCGCTGACG
The DNA here is from genome assembly GCA_035635315.1 of Longimicrobium sp. GTDB lineage: Bacteria > Gemmatimonadota > Gemmatimonadetes > Longimicrobiales > Longimicrobiaceae > Longimicrobium. The sequence goes on along the minus strand of DASQBH010000500.1, from coordinate 9,228 downwards.
GTGATCGGGCTGGAGGGGGGGCATCACTTCGAGGGCGACCGGCCGCGGCTGCTGCGGGTGGTGCGCGAGCTGGCGCAACGGGCCAACGCACGGCCTGCCGACTAGCACGCACGAAGATTGCACGGAGGCGGCGGCGTCCGTCCAGCGTGGGCGGGATCACCCTCTCAATCCGGTTGGAGGTGCAGATGAAGAAGCTCCTCGTACTGGCGGCTGCAGCGCTGCTGGCCGCCGCCCCCGCGTCCGCGCAGCAGGCTGCGCAGTCGCCCAACGGCGACCAGGCCGTCATCGAGCAGGTCGCCGCGCCGCAGGAGAACACTCAGCAGGCGCCCTCCATCTTCGTGAGCCGCCAGGAGATCCAGCAGCGCGTGGCGGCGATGGAAGCGGAGCGCAACGGCGAGAGCGCGCAGATGAACCAGAGCTTCTGGTACCTGGTCGCGGCGATCGCCCTGGGCGTGCTGGTCGCGCTGCTGCTGGTGGACTGAGCCACACCGAGAGACGAGAGCCACACCGGAGCCCCGCCGCGATTTCGGTCGCGGCGGGGCTTTGCTGTGAAGGGGTGAGCAGGTGCAGGTGATGGAGTGATGGGGTGATGGAGTGATGGAGTGAACGGGTGATGGCGCGTCGTCGGCAGGGCTCCGGGTGTCGTCGTGGTGGTCGTGCGTCGTCGGACGGCCCGATCCCGGGCGGGTGAACCCGCGGCTGGAAAAGCGATAAGCCCCGCCCGGACGCTGGCGCGTTCGTGCGGGGCTTCACCTGCTCGGGCCGTCAGGGGCCTGCGCGCCTGGCGCAGTTCGGTGCGTCGACCTGCCGAAGCCGCGGGAACGCACCGCAGGTCGTCGCGACGTTTATACCCTCTCCCGCTTGCGGGAGAGGGTGCGAGCCTGAGCGAGCGGGTGAGGGCCCCCGCGGCCGCCGCGCCTTATCACCCCATCACCCCATCACCCCATCACCCCATCACCATCACTCCGTCGGGTTCGGCGGACGGGCCGCGCGCACCGAGAGGCCCTGGATCGTCCCCGTGGCGTCGGTGACCACGGTTACGTTGACGTTCATGGGCGCTTTGGAGAAGCGGGCGGTGCGCACGTAGACCGTCATCCCCGGCTCCGGCGAGGGATCCAGGATGCGTTCGGACAGGACTTCCGTCTCGTCGCCGGCCTGGCTCTGGATCTGCGCGCGCATCTCGGAAAGGGCCTGCGCGGTGGGGATGGCCTGGCGCATCTCGGGCGAGAACCTGGCCCACAGGCTGTCGACCTGCCCCGTGTACAGCCACTGCGTGTATCGCCGCCCCAGCTCCAGCTGCGGCGAGTCCGCCGCCTGGGCGTTGAGCGGCGCGGCGACCATGATCGCGGCCGCGATGAGCCATCTGCGAAGTACTGCCATCTTGCCTCTCAGCCATTGGGGTAGGATGATGCGGAGACCGGCACGGTGACGAACGTTTGCGGGGAGCCACGAGTTTCACGGGGGCCGCTCTGACGGAGCCAGAGAAGCGCGCGCCGGGGCTGATGCGCGGCAACGTGCTGTGGCTGAGCGCCGCGTCGTTCCTGAACGACGCGGCCAGCGAGATGATCTATCCGCTGCTCCCGCTCTTTCTGGCGGGGACGCTGGGGGCCGGCGCGGCGTTCGTGGGGATGGTGGAGGGGGCGGCGGAGAGCGCGTCCAGCCTGCTCAAGCTGGCCAGCGGCTGGATCGCCGACCGCAGCGGGCGCCGCAAGCGGCTCACGGTGATCGGCTACGGGATCGCGGCGGTGGGGAGGCCGCTGGTGTCCGTGGCGGCCGTGGGGTGGCACGTGCTGGCGGTGCGGCTGCTGGACCGCGTGGGAAAGGGCATCCGCACCGCCCCGCGCGACGCCCTGCTGGCGGAATCCGTCCCCGAAGACCGGCGCGGCGCCGCGTTCGGCCTGCACCGCGCGGCGGACCACGCGGGCGCCGTGGCGGGGCCGCTGATCGCCAGCGCGCTGCTGCTGGCGCTGGACGGCGACCTGCGGACCGTGTTCGCGCTCGCCCTTGTTCCCGGGCTGCTGACGGTGGCCGTGGTCGCGTGGAAGGTGCGCGAGACCGTCCCCGCCGCGCGCCCCGCGGATGCCCCCGCGCCCCCGCTCCCCCGCCTGCGCGAGCTGGGCCCGGTGCTGCCGAAGTACCTGGGCGTGCTGGTGCTGTTCACGCTGGGCAACGCGTCGGACGCGTTCCTGCTCCTGCGCGCGCACGAGGTCGGCGTGCCCACCGCCGCCATCCCGCTGCTGTGGGGCGCGCTGCACGTGAGCAAGTCGGCGTGGAGCGTGTGGGGCGGGCGGTGGAGCGACCGGGTGGGCGCGCGCACCGCCATCATCACCGGGTGGATGGTGTACGCCGCCGTCTACGCCGGCTTCGCCTTCGTGGACGCGCAGTGGCAGGTGTGGGCGCTGTTCGTGGTCTACGGCCTGTTCTTCGGGCTCACGGAGGGGCCCGAGAAGGCGCTGGTGGCGGGGCTGGCGCCGGCGGGGCTGCGCGGCAGCGCGTTCGGCGCGTACCACGCGGCCATCGGGCTGGCGGCGCTCCCCGCAAGCGTGGTGTTCGGCTTCGTGTGGCAGGCGTTCAGCTCCCGCGCGGCCTTCGGCATGGGCGCCGCCATCGCCCTCGCCGCCGCGCTCCTGCTCCCCCTTGCGCTGCCGGCGATTTCACGAGACCCGTGACTTCCTGAGGGAGGCGCCGCTCAACGCGTTCCTCTCGCTGAAAAGCCTGGCGCCGACCGAAGGATCTCGCCTGCATTACGTTGGGGCCCGCCACGGAGTGAGGATCCGGCCCACGCGAGGCCGTACACGCGGTGGCTGAAGACCGGCTCCGAGCCCTCTGAAAGGAGATCCTTCGGTCGCGCGCAAGCGATTGTGGCGCCGGCGCATTGATCGCGAGCGCTCCCTCAGGAAGTCATCTTCTTTCGCAGTCCGGCGTCAGTCGGCGGCGTTCTCGATGCTATCGGGAACGGGGCGGCCCAGGGGGAGGGTGAGGGTGAAGACGCTCCCCTCGCCCTCGGTGCTGCGGGCGGCCAGGTCGCCCTTCATCGCCCGGGCCAGGTCGCGGCTGATGGCCAGGCCCAGCCCCGTGCCCTCCGCGGAGCGGGTGAGCGCGGGATCCACCTGGATGAAGGGCTCGAAGATCGCCTCCAGCTTGTCCGGCGGAATGCCGCGCCCCGTGTCGCGCACGTGGATGCGCGCCGCGCCGTCCCTGACCTCCCACGAAAGCTCCACCTCGCCGCCGCCGTCCGTGAACTTGATGGCGTTGGAAAGCAGGTTGAGCACCACCTGCTCCATCCGCTCGCGGTCCGCGCGCACGGTGACGTACGGGTCGCCTCCGCCGTAGCGGTAGCGAAGGTCCTTGGCGCGCAGTTGCGGCTCCACCAGCGCCTCCACGGCCGCCAGGGTGGTGTTCAGCGGCACGTCGTCCACGTCGTACTGCACCTGCCCCGCCTCGATCTTGGCAAAGTTCAGCACGTCGTTGATCAGCCCCAGCAGGTGCGTCTGGTTGCGGTGGATCTTGTCCAGCGCCTCGCGCTGCGCGTCGCTCACGGGGCCGTGGATCCCCATGTCGATGAGCTGCGTGTAGCCGGCGATGGCGTTCAGCGGCGTGCGCAGCTCGTGGCTCATGGTGGCCAGGAACGCGCTCTTGGCCGCGTTGGCCTCGTCCGCCGCCTCGCGGGCGCGCTCCGCCTCCCGGGTGCGCTCCGCCAGGTCGTCGTTGGCGCGCTGCAGCTCGTCGTGCGCCATCTCCATCTCCGCCTGCGCCTCTTCCAGCTCCGCCGTCTGCTGCTCCAGCTGCACGCGCGACTCCTCCGTCTCGGTAAAGAGACGGGCGTTGTCGATGGCCACCGCCGCGCGCCGCGCCAGCTCCTCGGCCAGCGCCAGGTCCGCCGGCGTGTGGCTGCGCCCGCTCTCCGCGTGCACCAGCGTCACCGCGCCCAGCACCCGCCCGCGCGCCTTGAGGGGGACGCACACGTACGAGCGCAGCCCCAGCGCGCGAATCATCCGCAGGTGCTCGAGGTCGCGCGCGGCGGCGGTCAGCAGCGCCTCGGGGATGTGCGGCATCATCTCCGCCTCCCCCGTCCGGATCACGTGAAAGACGCCCTGGGGCGCGGCCCGGTCGGCGGGCCAGCGCTCCTCCACCTCGCGGGCAAAGCGCACCTTTTCCGGGTCCACGTGCTCCACCGCCAGCCGCTCCAGCTCGCCGTCCTCCGTCAGCACGTCCACGGCGCACCAGTCGGCCAGCGTGGGCACCGCCAGCCGCGCCACCGTCCGCAGCGTGGTCCCCGTATCCAGCGACGAGGCCAGGACGCGGCTGGCCTCGGCCAGAAAGTCGCGCGCCTGCTCCGCCTGCTTGCGCTCGGTGATGTCGGTCACGGCGCCCACCCATTCGCGCACGCGCTCGCCGGGCTCCATCACCGGCACCGCGCGCACGGCCACGTGCCGCCACGCCCCGTCGGCGCGGCGAAGGCGGAACTCCAGGTCCATCACCCGCCGCTCGCCCACCACCCGCCGCCACTCCGCCATCACCCGCGCCTGGTCGTCGGGGTGCACCGAGCCGATCCATCCGCCGCCCCGGTACTCCTCCCACGACGTGCCGGTGTACGCCGCCCAGCTGGGCTGCGGCTCCGTGAACTCGCCCTGGGCGCTGGTGGTCCACACCACCTGGGCGCTGGCAACCACCAGCGAGCGAAAGCGCGACTCGCTGCGCCGCACCGCCTCCGTCTCCGCATCGCGAAAGCGCAGCCGCCGGTCCACGCGCGTGGTGAGCAGGGTGATGACCAGCAGCACCAGCGTCCCCGCGATCACCCCCGCGGCCAGCCCCTCCGTGCGCAGCACGTGGTGCTCGGGCACCGTCACCGCGTCGGCGGGGAGCGGGTTGAAGCGCGCGGCGGCCATGGCGGTGTAGTGCATTCCCGCGATGGCGCCGCCCATCACCACCGACGCCGCCAGCCTTCCGTACTGCCCCCGCGGCGTCTCGTCCGCGCGAAAGCGCAGAAAGGTCCAGATGGCCGCGCTCGACGCCGCCACGGCAACGGCGATGGAGGCCGCCACCAGCGCGGGGTGGTACGAGATGTGGCCGGGGATGCGCATGGCCGCCATCCCCACGTAGTGCATCCCCGCGATGGCGACCCCCATCAGCACCCCCGCGGCGGTGCGGGCGGACGCGGGGACGGAGCGGCGGCCGGCGATCCACAGCGCCAGCAGCGAGGCGCCCACGGCCACCACCATGGACAGCAGCCACAGCGGTACGTCGTAGGTGATGGGGACGGGAAGCCGGTACGCCAGCATCCCCACGAAGTGCATGCTCCAGATGCCGATGCCCAGCGCCAGGCTGCCGCCCGCCAGCCACGCCACGCGAAAGCGCCCGCGCGCCGCATTCACGCGCGCGGAAAGCGCCAGCGCGGTGTACGATGCCAGGATGGCGATCAGGATGGAGAACGCCACGAGCGCGGCGTTGTGGCTGCCCTTCATGATTCTGCGGCACTGCTCGGAGGACGCGGGATCCCTGGTACCGTGGGATGCGCAAGAAGGGTTCCCCGTGCGGGCGCCCCGCGGCCGGCTTCCCCTCGTCTCCGCGGGCCCATGACGGGGCACCCCGCATCCGGGGCTCGCATGGGGTGTGCGGACGGCGTAGATTGGTGGATGAATCCGTGAGCCCACCGCATCGCCGCTACAGGAACGGGAGATGAGCACCGCCGCCGTCCCGCCCCGCCGATCCGTTTTCGCCCGCCTGTGCCCGGCGCTCGCCGCGGCCGTCCTGCTCTCCGCGTGCGGCGGGGGCGAGGGCGGCAGCAAGCCCGTGGACCCCGGCCGCGCGAAGTACGATGCCGACAAGGCGCACTGCGAGTCCGTGTCCAACATCGAGGCCGCGCAAAAGAGCTGCATGACCTACCGCGGCTGGCCCGACGGCAAGTACCGCCGCTAGTCGCGCTCCATTGCCGAAAAGAACAGCGGCGCTCACCGGACGGGTGGGCGCCGCTTCCATTTTATCGTGAATCCACAAAAAGATTGGGCCTCACACAGAGCCAACAGAGTCAACAGAGTCTTCTCGTGCCGCGCGACGGATTCCGCAATGCATCCGCTCTCCGGTAAACGTCGATGTGGCACAGAAGGTCGATCAAACTCCACCGCTTCACTCTGTTGACTCTGTTGACTCTGTGTGAGACCAGATCTTTTTCAGGTGCTACGGCGTGGGCAGGGCGACGAGGACGGCGGTCACCAGCAGCACCACGAGCCCCAGCCCCAGTTCCGCGCGGGCAGAGCGGCGCAGGCGGTGCGTGGACGCGTCGTCGCCCAGGGTGGGAAGCACGCGGCGCCAGTTGTAGAAGCCCAGCGCGGCCACCCCCGCCAGCAGCGCCAGCTTGAGCATCAGCGCCCGCCCGTACCCCGTGCTCCACACGTCCGACACCGTGTCCAGCTGAAAGACCAGGCTGGTAAGCCCCGTGAGCGCCACAGCGGACGCGCCCACCAGCGCCATCGGCGAAAAGGCGCGCACCATCGACGCCACCGCCGCACCCGCGCCGTCCGCCGCGGTCAGCGCCGCGGGAATTCCGACCGCCAGCAGCGCCGCCAGCGTCCCCATCCACACCCCCGCCCCCAGCACGTGCACCGTGTCGCTGAAGATGGCGACGCCGTTCAGCCGCCCCACCGACGCCGCGTGCCCTGAGAGCGCGGGGACGGCGGACAGCAGCACCGCGCCGGCGCCCGCCCCCATCCACCCCACCGCCCGCCCGTGCGGCGCCCTGGCGATGAACAGGCCGATCACGAACGCCAGCGTGGCGATGGCCTGGAGCACCCAGGCCAGCCCCCAGCCGGTGTCGCGCAGCAGCACGTCCAGCCGCGCGCCGTCCCACGCGGCCTCGCCGCCGCCCAGCGCCGCCACCTGCATCCACAGGCGGCCAAAGAGCGCGGCCACGGAGAGCGCCGCCGCCCCCAGCGCCACGAACCACACCGCCCCCTCCGCCCGCGCCGCGATCGGCCGCAGCACCGGGTCCCTGTCCAGGCGCGGCAGCACGCCGTAGCGGAACGCCACCGCGCCGATCATCCCCAGCAGCGCGGCGAACCAGGCCCAGCGCACCGCCACCGCCAGCGGCCGCCCCGCCTCGCCCACCTCTTCTTCGAACGCCTCGTCCGTGCCGTCCGTGGTCGGCAGCGGCGGGTCCTGCACCAGCGCCGCCTGGGCCGCGGCGGCCGCGGGCGTCGGGGGCGCCGCGGAGTCCGCCGCGACGGTAAAGCGCCACGAGCCCTCCAGCACGTGCCCGTCGCTCCCCACCGTCTTCCACCGCGCCACGTAGTCGCCCGCCTGCAGCACCGCCGGGAGCGCCAGGACGAAGGCGCGCCCCTCGCCCCCCTCTACCTTGGCCCCGCCGGACGCGACCTGCGTTCCGCCGCGGAGGAGGGTGATGGTGGTCAGCTCGCTTTCCACCGCGCGTGAAAAGCGCAGCCGCAGCTCGCGTACGTCGGCGTGGGCCGTGTCGCCGTCGGCGGGCCGGGTGCTTTCCACCCGCGTGTGGGCCTGTGCGGGCGCCGGGAGCAGGGCGCACGCCAGGGCCGCCGCGAGCAGCAGCGCGCGACGGCCCCGGGAGATGGTGTTCGATGGTGTCCGCGTCATCAGCTTCCGCCGTGGCCCTCCCCGTCAGGGCATGGGCCGGTGATTCGAGGTCATGTCGTCCAGCACGCCGTAGCTTCCCATCCGCATGGGCCCGGCGCTCCCCAGGAACAGCCGCACCCCCAGGCTGATCCCCCAGAAGCGGTCGTCGCCGAACAGCGCCTGCGGGTCTGCCTGGCCGCGCTCGTTCCACACCCGGTTGTGCTGCAGCTCCACGAACGGCATGGTGCTGAGGGGAAAGCCGCTCAGCTGCCACCCGTACCCCGCCGTGGCGATGAACCAGCGGCTGGCGCCGATCGGCTCGTCGTCGTGGTGGTAGCGGAACACGTCGTCCTCTTCGCGCTCCCACTCCGGCCGGGTGCTGTACTCCACCCGCATGTAGGGCCGGTGGCGGCCGATGCCGGCCATCGACTCCACCAGCAGCGCGTAGTACCCCTCCGCCTCCCCCCGCGGCTCGCTGCGCGACGCCTCGGCCAGCGTGTACAGCGTGCCGAAGCGGTGCGTGGCGGCGTGGCGAAGGTAGCCGTTCACCAGCGCCGTGCGCTCCTTGCCGTCGTGGTGCATCTCGGCCACGCTGCCGTACGAGCCCGCCACCTCCCACCGCGCCGCCGTCCCCGTGCCGCCAAAGCGGCGGATGACGCGCGCCGACCAGCTGTCGCCAAAGGCCCTGTAGTTGGACAGGTCGTACGGCCCCTCCGGCTCCGCCCCGCCAAACACTCCCGCTTCAACGCTCCAGGGGCCCCTGAGATAAACAAGGTTGGCCGTCCAGCGCTCCAGGATCTGCGAAAGGTGGTGGTTGGTGGGATATTTCGCCACCGGTCGCGACATGGGATCGTCCGTGCCGTACGGCGCGAACCCCTTGCCCGCGGAGAGCGAAACGTCGCCGCCGGCCACGTTCCACAGGTTGGCGCTCACCATGAACTCGTGCAGCAGCGTGTGCGGATGGCGCCGGTCGATGAACCCCTCGCCCCACCCGCCCGCCGTCAGCTCGCCGCCGGGCTGGGTGATCCCCTCGAAGTTGAGCGTGGTGCGCACGACGAACGCGCTCCCCGGGCTCTCCAGGTTGATCATCAGCGCCGGCTGCGTGAGGTACGGCTCCGTCTGGCTGAGCTCGGACGACTCGTTCCCCAGCCCGGTGGTGACGATGGGGTACGCCTGCGCCATCCCCATCAGGCTCCACCCGTCGCCCAGCGGCTTCATCAGCATCCGGTGCCCGCCCGGCGCGCCCTCCGCGTGCGCGTGCACCGGCGCCTCCGCCGCCGCGTCCATGTCGTGCCCGGCGTGCGGGTCCGCCGCGGGCGGCGGCGGCGCGGGTGCCGGGGGCGGCGGAAGCGCGCGGTTCACGTTCCCCGGACGCATGGACCGCTCGCGCAGGGAGTCCGCCCGCATCATGGCGCGGTGCGCGGAATCCGTGTGCATGCGATGCGGATCCGCCGAATCGGCCGACTGGGTGTGGGCGTGCGTGGTGTCGCCGCGCACCTCTCCGTGCTGATGCTGCTGCGCGGGAAGTGCGGCCGGTACCGCGGCGCCCATCCACAGGGCCGCGGCCATCATGATCCTTCTCATCTCCTCGAAATCACTCCGCTCCGGTTCAGAACGCGCCCGGTCCGGAAGGGACGGGCGATC
>DASQBH010000499.1:0-3756 GCA_035635315.1 Longimicrobium sp. | reverse complement strand
CCATCATCCGGCTCGGTCGTCCAGCGCCCCTCAAGCTGCGGAGCGTTGTATTTGCCGAAGTGCGCCCCCGGAGTGCCTGCCAGCACCCGGATGTCGGCTTCGCTCCCAACCGGTCGTCCCTCCGTGGTCACGGCCTCGACGAGCACCTCCCAGAAGTCGCAGAGCGTGACCCGATCCTCACGGATGAGGTGTCCGACCCGCCGCCTGTAGTGCCGCAGGTAGTGGAGCGGCCGGAGCCACGCCTCGAACGAGCACTCCTCGAATCCGCTTCCGTAGAGGTTCTCGAGGTCCTGTTCAGTGCCGAACCGAACCCTCCGCACGACGTCCCTTTGCGTGAGCGGTTCGCACAGTATCAGGTCCGGAGGCAGCGGGTCGACGCTGAGCAGCGTCACCGTGTGCCGCCCCGTGCGGATCCAGCGGGAAGAACCCGGCGCCACGTAGCGCTCGCTGCCGACCATCACCTCATCGCATTCCCGTAACGTCTGCAGGTAGTCGAGGACATTGCTCACCACGAGCGCGGTGGACTGCTCGGCGAAGTGCGTCGCCTCGAGTTGCTGGCGCGCATAGCGGGTGAGCGCGCGCCGGGGGCTGAGCCCCCAACGCGAGAGGGCCGCGCGCAGCAGGCCGGCGACGCCGCGCCGGGGGATCTCGTCCCCCTTGACCAAGCCCAGGTCCCGCGCGAGGAGCGATCGATCCGAGGGCTGCAGCATTATCCGGCCGCGCTCGCCACGCTCATCGCCTGCTCCATGGCGAAGCGGACTTCACCGCCGTGGGCGATGGCAACCAGGAGCGCTTTGGGCCGGGTGGATGCCACGTACAGGTCCTCCTTCCGGAAGAACCTCCCGAACTCCCCTAAGTCGTAGAGCACCACCACATCCGCCTCAAGCCCCTTGAAGGACTTGGCGGTCGTGACAAGGATTCCCTGTCCGGCGCGCCAAGCCTCCGCGCTGGTGACCAGAGGGACGTCGGCGATCAAGGAGACATCGGCGAGGCTCCCGTTCGCCTTCGCGGAGGGGCCGATGAGGACGATCTGCTCCGGTCGGACACTTTCCTGCTCGAGCAGGCGCCGGACGGCCTCGAGGACGAGCCCCTTCTGCTGCCGATCGCTCGAGGCGCGGAGTAAGCGGGGATCGGCGCCCACGGGCGCCTTGGTGAAGAACTGCGACTCGAGGGCAAGGAGCGCCGAACTCGCCGCGGCGATCTTGCGGGTGTTGCGGCAGTTGGTCGCGAGCTTGAAACGCGCCTGGAATTCAATGGGTGGCGTCTCCAACTCACCCCGCAGGCACTGGTGCGGATCAAGGAAGGCGTACACGGGCGCGTCCGGCGTGGAGAGAAGCGCCTCGGTGAGCGCATACCACCATCCGGTGGGGAAGTCCTGCGCCTCGTCGACAACGAGCGCGTGGTAGCGCACGTCGGCTCCTTCTGCCTCTACTGAGAGCACCGCCTGCTCGAGCAGGTCCGGCACCTCGTTTTCCCAGAAGTCCTCCGTCTGCGGCCTGCCGTTCGCCGGCCGGAAGGGGATCCGCGCCTGCGCGGCCAACTCCGACGCCAACGCATGGAAGTTCCGGATGGAAAGGAGGTGTCGGAACTCCGCGGTCGAGGGATCACTCTCGACCTGGTGCCGGAGCCAGCCCGCGAGTTCCTTGTTGTAGCATACCATCAGCGTTCGCTGACCCGAGCGCGCGAAGGAGAGCGCCCGCTGCAGCGCGAGGAAGGTCTTCCCCGAGCCTGCCACTCCCTCCACGAGGACGCGGTCCTGCACGTACAGGCCCTCGAACACCTGGGCCTGATGCTCGGTGAGTTCAAGCAGTTGCTGGGTGGCGGTGTCGATATCCGCGCCCACGGGCTTAAAAATCCGGAAGCGTGGCATCAGACAGTTCTCGACCAGCATACGGTACTGGTCCTGACGCAGGACGCGTGGCTCCGTCGTCCACGCCCTGTACGCGGTCTCAATCGCCTGCTCCAGGTACGGCAGGTGGCGCCGCGAGATCACGATGGCACGATCCGCGTGCGGCGGGGGGGCGCCCTCGTAATCCACATGCGGGAACACGGCGGCGTAGCCGTAGGTGAGCGAGTCCTTCCGGATCCGCCCCCCAGAGCGCTCCCGCGCGATGTCGAGCAACGCGTGGACGTTCTTGCGGGCCTGTACGAAAGGGTCCTTGAACTCCGCCAGGCCGCCGCTCTTCTGCCGGTACCAACGCTGTCCGTCGTAGCGGATCGACTCACCCCCCTTGACCTCCAGGACGAGCAGGCCCTTCTCAGGGTGCAGAACCACGAAGTCGGCCTCACCCTCGGCGAGCGCGCCCTCGCCCCGCCATGGCCGTAGCCACGGGTAGGAATGCAGAATCACGTACTCGTCGGGGAGTTGGTCCCGGAGCGCCCGATAGACGGGCTCCTCAGAACTGTGCTCCACCGTCGCCGGATCGACGTCAGGGATCATCCGGGCCATCAGGAACTCCCGATCTTCTTTATGACATTGCCTGTCAGCACCCCATAAGCGCGGCCAACCACGCGCACGTTTTCGGGCAGTGCCGTCTCCGACAGCGGGGCGGTGTGGGAGAAGTAGAGGATGTGGACCTTGCCATCGCGCAGGCGTGGACGACCGAACGTCCAGTGCTGTCGCGTGGCGTTGAATGCGCCGTTCGTGCTCACCATCAGGCGCGGCACGCCGTCGTTCGCCAGTGCCGAGGATTCGCCTGTACCGGTCGCTTGGAACACCACCCAGGCGTCCTGTGCGAAGTGGCCCCCAGGCATACGTTCCAAGGTGGCTCGAGAGAGGCGCGCCAGGAATGAGCCCGCTGGTGCGTCGAGTGCCACGTGGCCGACTGGCTCGGGCATTGCCCCCCCGGGCTGCACCTCGTCAAGTTCATAAACCGGCACGCCGCTCTCAGACTCGGGCAGAGCCGGAGGCAGGCGCGTCTCCGGCGCAGCGCCGTGCGCTGCACCGGTCACCTCCTTCACCGCCGCTGGCAGGGCCCGGTCGACCCGCAGGGCGTCGACGACAACCGCTCCCCCGGCGGCTACGGCGGCGCGCCCCGCCTCCGACCCGGGCACGCCAGGCGTCAGCGGGTGGCCCAGAGTGACCATCCTGCCCTCAAGTCCAGGGAGACGCAGCCGTCCGGGCTCCTCAATGACCTCGTGCCCTGACTCAGTCAGGTCCCGAGCGAGCGCGAGAAGCAGCCGAGCCTCCTCCTCAGACCAAAACGTGGGGGATTTGCCGGCGGTCACGTGCCGAAGGAAAGCGGCACCGATGTGGCGGTGGAGGTATGCGTGGTCCCACTTATTCTTATAGCTACGCAGGCACTCGTAGCAGGAGTGGGTACAGGTGCACGACTCCAGGCGGTGGAGTGCCTCGGCCAAAAGGCGGGACGGGTCATGGACTGCAGAGCGAACAAAGCCGGCGCCGCCGGGCGTGAGGTCGTAGAGGTAGACCTCGACTTGGTGTCCTGTGTGACCCCCGCCCGTCATGGCGACCCGGAACTCGGCACCGATCTCCGACTCCTCGATGTCGAGGAGTTTGGCCGCCGCGGAGGCGATCGCTTCCGCCACGGTGGTGAGTGCGATCCGGGCCACCACCGAGCCCGGGGGCAGCACCACGGAGCCGCTCAGTTGAAAGCGGATTAGCGCGATATCGGTGGTGAACTCGTTGCCGAAGACGATAATCGTCGGGCGGCCACTACATATCGGCGTGTGCGGGTAGTGATCCGGGTTCGGACGCGGATGCCCGGCGGCCGTGAAACTGCCGCCGGACCAGCC
>DASQBH010000498.1:0-5113 GCA_035635315.1 Longimicrobium sp. | reverse complement strand
GGGATGATGTACCAGCGCCTCGGCACCCGCGTGACCGTCGTCGAGGTCGCCGGGCAGCTGCTTCCCGGCACCGATCCGGACCTGGTGCGCGTGGTGGAGCGCCGCTTCAAGGCGCGCGGCGGCGAGGTGCTGACCGACGCCCGCGCGCAGGGCTGGGCGCCGCGCGGCGACGGCGTCGCGCTCACCGTGCTGCACGCCGGCGTGGAGAAGACGGTCGAGGCGGAGAAGGTGCTCGTCTCCGTCGGCTTCCGGCCGATCACCGATGGGCTGGGGCTGGAGGAGGTTGGCGTGCGGCTGGACGAGCGGGGGCACGTGGCCGTCGACCGGCAGTACCGAACCTCCGTCCCCGGCGTCTACGCCGTCGGCGACGTGACGGGCGGGCCGTACCTGGCGCACAAGGCGTTCAAGGAGGCCGAGATCGCGGCCGAGGTCATCGCCGGCCACCGGGTGAGCCGCGACTGGTACGCGCTCCCCGCCGCCATCTTCAGCGACCCCGAGATCGCCGTAGTGGGGATGACGGAGGCCGAGGCGCGCGCCGCCGGCCACGACGTGCGGATCGGCCGCTTTCCCTTCAGCGCCAGCGGCCGCGCGCTGGCCCTGGGCGAGAACGAGGGGGTGGTGAAGGTGGTGGCGGACGGCGAGCGGCTGCTGGGCGTGGGCATCGCCGGGCCGGAGGCGAGCGAGTTGATCGGCGAGGCGGCGCTGGCGCTGGAGATGGTGGCCGCGGCGGAGGACGTGGCGCTCACCATCCACCCCCATCCCACGCTGTCGGAGGGGGTGATGGAGGCGTTCAAGCACGCCATGGGCGAGGCCATCCACATCGCCAACCGCAAACCGAGGCCGCTGGCGCAACCAGTGGCGATGGCGGCGTAACCCGCGGGTCCGGCGTCGTCGTGGCCCGCGGCGCCACGTCCACGGCGCCGCGTCCACGGCACGTCACGCCACGTCACGCCACGGGCTGAAGCCCGCGGCTAGGACGGCCATAAGCCCCGCCTTGGGCTCGCGGAACTCGCCCGGCGGGGCTTCACCCGCTCGTGGCCGCACGGCCTGCGCGCCCGGCAGGCCACGCGCGAGTCCGCGCAGGCAGAATGTGTAACGTTGTTCGCGCAACCACTACACAAACTTCGCCTGCGCGGACTCGGCGGCCGGACGGCATGCGGCGTCAGGGGCACCTGTGCGTCCGCAACCAGACGATCTGGCCGGCTCCGTCCCCGGCGGTTGAAACCGCGGCTGGAAATTCACGAAGTCCGCCTGCGCGGACTTTAACCGCCGGGTGCACCGCGAGTTGTTGCTTCACCAGGCACCCGCCACCTGCACGGCGCCCAGACTCTCGCGTCACCCCTCTCCCGCGCAGTTTGCGGGGCTTTCCGCTTTTCCAGCCGCGGGTTCACCCGCCCGGGACAAAAACCCGGCCGGCGACGCCCGATTCTCGTCACCATCACCCCATCACCCCTTCACCGCAGCGGCCGATCCCCCTCCCACGGACGCTCCACGGGGGGGGCGGTGGGCGGAGGCGGTGGAGGCGAGGCGTCGTGCATCGCCAGGTCGGCGCGAAAGCCGCGCTCGGCCAGGGAAGTGGCGCGGCGGGGAAAGACGCGGCGCGAGATGGCCGGGGCGTAGCGCATCCCCACGGTGCCCAGCAGCGACAACGCCAGCACCGAGCCGGCGATGGCCGCGCTCACCTGGCTCAGGCCGGCCGCCGCCGCGATCCCCGCCAGCAGCACCGAGAACTCGCCGCGCGGCACCAGCGTCAGTCCCAGCGAGAGCGAGGCGCGGTTGGGGTGCTTCGACAGCTTTCCGATCCACCACCCCGCCCCCACCTTGCTGATCGCCCCCACCACCGCCAGCACCAGCGCGATCGGCCAGACCGCCAGCAGCGCGTTCACGTCCACCGAAAGGCCGAACGCCAGGAAGAAGATGGCGGCGAAAAGGCCCTCCAGCGGCAGAAAGAGGCGCTGCACCCGCTCACGGTGGTCCGTCTCGGAGAGCACCAGCCCCGCCAGGAAGGCGCCGATCGCCTCCGAGAGTCCAACCCCGAGCGCAGCCCACGCCAGCAGCAGCACCAGCGCGCCCACGGAGAGCAGGAACACGTCGTCGCTCTCGATGTCGAACACGCGCTCCAGCATCCGCCGCCCCAGCAGCGCCGCCGCCGTCACCACGCCCACGAAGAGCAGGGCCCGCCCCATCCCCACCACCACCGTCCCCGCGTTGGGATCCGCCGCCAGCACCGCGCCCGACATCAGCGCCAGGAACAGCGCCATCGCAAGGTCCTCGTACACCAGCACGCCCAGCGCCGACTCCGTCTCGGGGTTGGCGGAGCGGCGCATCTCGATGGTGGCCTTGGCGATGATGGCGCTGGACGAGACGTACAGCGCGCCGCCGAGAAGAAGCCCCCCCGTCCACCCCCATCCCAGGACGAGCCCCGCGACCAGCCCGGGGGGAAAGCAGACCAGCAGGTCCACCGACCCGTCGCGGACGATGCGCCGCCGGTTGCGCAGCAGGGCGCCCAGCGAGAACTCCAGCCCCATGAAGAAGAGGAGGAGCACGACGCCCAGCGTGGCCAGCACCTCCACCAGGTGCTCGTCCAGCCGCGCGCCGCGCAGCCCCATCCCCATCAGGATGTAGGCGGGGATGACGGACTGCCCCAGCACCCGCGCGCCCATGCCGGCCAGCGCGAGCGCCAGCAGCACGGCGCCCGCGCCCAGCAGAAACTCTCCGTGCACCGGTCAGCCGTCCCGGGGTCCGCCGCCGCGCACCGCCTCGCTGGCCAGCCGCACCTGGTCGCGGCTGCCGATCACCATCAGCGTGTCGCCGGCGCGCAGCGTCTCGTCGGGCTGGGGGTTGGGGCGGGCCTCGCCGCCGCGGATGATGGCGATGATGCTGGCGCCCGTGCGCTCGCGCATGCGCGTGTCGGCCAGCGTCTTGTCCGCCAGCGGCGAGCCGGCCTGCAGCGGCAGCCAGTCCACCGACAGCTGGCCCAGCACCATCTCCATCGACTCCGCCACCGCGGGCTGAAAGTAGGCGCCGCCCATCAGCGCCCCCAGCTTGCGGGCCTCGGCGTCCTCCAGCCGCAGCGCCTGGGTGGGAAAGTCTTCCCCGCGCTCGAAGAAGTACAGCTCGCGGTGGCCCGTGTTGTGGATGATGAGGGTGAGCCGGTCGCCCTCGTTGGTGGTGCAGGCGAACTTCTTTCCCACGCCCGGCAGGTCGTGCTCCTGTACGTTCATTCGCTCTCCCCTGTGGCGGCGGCGGCCGCGTGGTCGCGGCGCCCCGTGTCGGCGAGCCGCTGGTAGTTGTCCCGCCGCATCTCGTCCAGCGCGGCTTCGACCGCGTCTTCCGGCTCACCCAGCTCCAGCAGCAGGCGCCCGCCCAGCTGCAGGCTTCCCTCCACCAGCTCCGGCACCACCGCGGTGGCGCCGGCCTTTCGCAGCGCGTCGTGCGCCGCCGTGTCGCGCGCGCGCACGATCACGGGCACGTCGTGGTCCTCCGCGCGAATGGCGTGCAGCGCGCGCGAGGCGGACGCCGTGTCGTCCAGGGTGATGACGACCACGCGCGCGCGCCCCACCCCCGCCGAGCGCAGCACCTCCGGCTGGCTCCCGTCCCCAAAGTAGACCGAGATGCCGCGCGCCCTTCCTTCGGCCACGGCCTCCGGGTCGCGGTCCAGCGCCAGGTACTCGCGCCCGGTGGTCTCCATCAGCTGCACCACCGTGCGGCCCACGCGGCCCAGCCCCAGGATGAGCGCGTGGTGGCGCAGGTCGCGCGCGTCGCCGGCCAGCTCCGCCTGCGTGTCGTCTCCCGCCCGGTGCACGCGCCGCGCCGCCGCGTGCCCCGCGCGCATCAGCAGGGGCGCGGCGGCGATGGAGATGGCCACGACCAGCATCGCCCGGCCCCCCGTCTCCGCCGACAGCGCCCCCGCGGCCGTCGCCAGCGTCACCAGCACAAAGCCGAACTCGCCCGCCTGCGACAGCGCGAACCCCAGGAACACCGCCGTCCCCCACGGCTGCCCGAACGCCCGCGCCAGCCCGGCGACCACGATCGCCTTCACGGCGAGCACGGCCAGCACGCCGGCCAGGACGACGGGCCAGCTGTCCGCCAGCATCCCCACGTCGATCCCCATCCCGATCGCCATGAAGAAGAGCGCCAGCAGCAGCCCGCGAAAGGGGGCGATGTCGGCCTCCACCTGGTGGCGGTACTCCGTCTCGGAGATCAGCAGCCCGGCCAGGAACGCGCCCAGCGCCATCGACAGCCCCGCCAGCGCCGTGGCCCAGCTCACGCCCAGGGCCAGGAAGAGGGTGATGGCGGTGAACAGCTCCGGCGTCCGTGCCGCCGCCACCGCGCGCAGCACGGGGCGAAGGAGCAGCCGCCCCGCGGCCATGATGATCGCCAGCGCCAGCGCCGCCTTGGCCGCGGCGACCCCCAGCTCGCGCAGCATCGACCCGCCCTGGCCGCCCAGCAGCGGGATCACCGTGAGCAGGGGGACCACGGCCAGGTCCTGCAGCAGCAGCACGGCCAGCGCCATCCGTCCGGCGCGGGTGTGCACGGTGCCGTCGTCCTGCAGCGTCTGCATCACCACCGCGGTGGACGAGAGCGCCATCGCCCCGCCCAGCACCAGCGCCTCGGCCGTCGTGAGCCCCGCCAGCCTCGCCAGCGCGGTGATCAGGGCGGCGGAGAGCGCCACCTGCAGCGTTCCCATCCCGAACACGTGGCGGCGCATGGCCAGCAGCCGGCCGATGGAAAGCTCCAGGCCGATGGCGAAGAGCAGGAAGACGACACCGAACTCCGCCAGCGCCTCCACCGCCTCCACGTCGCGCACCAGCCGCAGCCCGTGCGGCCCGATCAGCACGCCGGCGAACAGGTATCCCACCACCGGGCTCACCTTTACCCGCCGGAACAGCGACACCACCGCGATCGCCGCGATCAGGATGATGAGGACGGGCCGGAGCAGGTGCGCCTCTTCCATGATGCCGTGCGTCGGTTCCGTGCGGGGGAGAGCGGTGCCGCGAAGACCTACGATAAGCCGCTGTACAGCCTTCGCACAACGCGGGGGCGGGGCTGATCCCGATTCCGCAAAAAGAATGGGCCTCACACAGAGTCAGCAGAGTCAACAGAGTTTTCT
>DASQBH010000497.1:0-2206 GCA_035635315.1 Longimicrobium sp. | reverse complement strand
GTTCCACGAGCGCGGCGTGCGCGTCTTCGAGGGCCAGCACGTGCATGAAGAATGCACCTGCTCGCATGAGCGCATCATGGGCATGATGCGCCGCTTCTCAGCCGAAGACCGCCGCGACATGGTCGGCGACAACGGCCGCATCGGCATCACCTGCGAGTTCTGCTCGCGCTTCTACGATCTCGACCCGGCCGAGGTCGAGGCGGAGATCGCGAAGTCGGACTCAGCGCACCAATAGCATCGGACCCCAAAAAAACTAGGACGGCAAAGTTAACTGGCAGGCCTGCTGTTCAAGAGCGGCCAGGTAGGCGCCGGGATCGTGTCGAAAGCGGGTGCGCAGAGTTCGCGCGCGGCGGCCTCTCTCCAGGCGCTGATGCAAGCTTCTCCAGTGCTCCCGGTTCGCTGCGCCCAGGTCTCGCGCCGTGGGCGCCTGCACGCGGGTCGCGGTAGCGGCGAGCAGCCGGACCGAGCCGCGCAGAACCGCACCAGGAGCCGCCGTCTTGCGGCCCGTCGCGCGCCGCTCATGATAGCGCTGGGAGCCGAACAGCTGTTCAAGATCGTTGTTGGTGCGCGGCAGGTCCGGCACCGCATAGGTGTGGAACAACCCAGGACGATAGCTGCGCGTGACCTTCTGGAAATGATCAAAGGCCCCGGCCAGCGTCCCGGCCCTCGCTCGATGCCGCTGCATCGCGCCCAGCACTCCATTCACCCGCCGCCGCACCATCGTGGCGCTCTCGTCGTGCGGGTTGCCGAGCCAATGTGCCACGGCGTGCACGAACCGGTAGGCGTACTCCACATCCGGCCACAAGGCGGCCGTGCGCTCCAGCGCGCGACCAATCATCTGGTGCAGTCGCGTGAGCGCCGGCGCGAAGCCCCCTTTTGCTGCACCCGGTCCAGGCTGCCGGCCACCCTTTCCAGCCGTTGCTTCAGCTTGAGGCCCGAGGCATCGAGCGGTGCCCGGCCATCATCGGTGATCGCGCTGCGCACCGCCGCACAATATCCCTGCACAATCGCCGCTTCGGCATCATCCCGCTCCTCCACGGCCCGTTCGATCCGGCGGATGCCGCGGACCTGCTTCTTGAGCTCCTTCTTGGCATGCCGGTCGGCCTCGAAGATCGGATGCGCCGCCTCGCGCAGAAAATGGAACTGGCACAGCTGATGCGGCACGCCCGGCAAGACCAAGGCGACCGCCTGGCGGATGGCGGTCTGACCGTCGCTGATCACGCCCACGACCGGCACCCCCACCGCGGCCACCGCCTCGCGCAGCAGAACCGCCAGATCCCGGGCCCGGCCGGAAAGCAGGCTGCGGGCCAGCACGATGATGCCCGAGAGGCAGTCGCGGATCACCCACAGCACCTCATGGCCGACATCCGGCTGCACGCCATCCAACGCCAGAATGACCCGCCCTTGCCGGGCCAGGAGCCTCTGCAGAGGGCGGCGCTCCATCAGCCGGGTGGCGAGCAGCTCATCATAGCGGTCGAGCAGGTTGGCGACGCTGCGCTCGGCAATCGCCACGCCGCGGCCGGTGAGCACCGCGTGGATCTCGGGCACGCTGCGATGCTCGCGGTGGCGCAACGCCCCGACGAGAGCGATGACATCCAGTCCGAACTCGTGCTGGGGCAGCGCCAGCGCACCCTCACTCTCGGGCCGGTACGGCTTGTGGAAGCGGGCGCAGCCGATGGTCTCACACCAGCGGATCTTGAGCCGCAAGTGCACCGAGCCGGTCAGCGTCACAAGGGTGCGGTGGTTCTCGTAGCGAATCCGCATTGGCGATCCGCAGGCCGGACAGAGCCGACAGGCGGGACGCAGCACCCGCTCGCGCTCTGGCGGCTGGCGTCCTGAGGTTCTGGTCATCTCGCACCTCCTGACAGGCACAGAAGACCCCCACCACCCCAGTCTACCAGACAGTCAGCTTTGCCGTCCTAGAAAAAAAGACCCTTCGGGCGGCCGAGCAGGAGCGGCCCGAGATTGCCGCCGAGCGTGAGGCTTACCGCCAGCAGATGAGCGACATCCGTGCGGCGCGCCTGGTGTTCCTAGATGAAAGCGGGGTGACCACCAAGATGGCCCGCACCCACGCCCGAGCGCCGCGTGGGCAGCGCGCCTATGGCTCGATCCCGCTCGGCTCCTGGCAGCGGCTGACGGTCTTGGGCGCGCTCGCGTGTGAGGGCCTGGTCGCCACGATGAGCATCGAGGCCTCGACTTCGACTTC
>DASQBH010000496.1:0-2003 GCA_035635315.1 Longimicrobium sp. | reverse complement strand
CGACTCGGGCTCCGGTCTCCTGCTCACCCGCCTGCCCCTGCCGGAAGGGCTCCCGCCCCACGCCGCCCAGGTCGTCTGCCTCGACGCCGACCGCGAGCGCATCGAGGCCGAGAGCGCGCGGGCGCCGGCCGCCGGCGTGCTCCCCGACCACCTGGCGTACGTGATCTACACCTCGGGGAGCACGGGGACGCCCAAGGGGGTGATGGTGCCGCACCGGGGCGTCCCCAACCTGGCGTACGCGCAGGCCCGCCGCTTCGGCATCGACGGCACCAGCCGCGTGCTGCAGTTCGCCTCGTTCTCTTTCGACGCGGCGGTGGCGGAGGTGTTCGACACGCTGCTGGCCGGGGCCACGCTGGTGATGGCGTCGCGCGAGGCGCTCCTTCCGGGTGAGGGGCTGCTGGAGACGCTGCGGCGCGGGCGGGTCACCGTGGCCACCCTGCCGCCGTCGGTGCTGGCCATCCTTCCGCCGGACGACCTGCCGGAGCTGCGCACGGTGGTGAGCGCGGGTGAGGCGGTGGACGCCGCCACGGTGGAGCGGTGGAGTGCGGGCCGTGCCTTCGTGAACGCCTACGGGCCCACGGAGACCACGGTCTGCGCCACCTCCGCCCGCGCAGAGGCGGACGGGCGTGCCCCGGCGATCGGCCGGGCGCTGGAGAACGTGCGGGTGTACGTGCTGGACGCGGCCGGCCGGCCGGCGCCGGTCGGCGTTCCCGGCGAGCTCTACGTGGGCGGTGTGGGCGTGGTCCGCGGCTACCTGGGCCGGCCGGGGCTGACGGCCGGGAAGTTCGTTCCCGATCCCTTCGGCGGCGAGACCGGGGCGCGGCTCTATCGCACGGGCGACCGGGTGCGGTGGTCGCCCCGGGGCGAGCTGGAGTTCCTGGGACGGGTGGACGAACAGGTCAAGGTGCGAGGCTTCCGCATCGAGCCGGGGGAGATCGAGGGCGCGCTGCGGCGGAGCGAGGGAGTCGCCGACTGCGTGGTCGTGGCCCGCGAGGACGCAGGCGAGAAGCGGCTGGTGGCGTACGTGGTGGGCGACGTGGAGGCGGGAGTCCTGCGCGAGCACCTGCTCCGGGAGCTCCCGGAGTACATGGTGCCGTCCGCGTTCGTGGTGCTGGAGGCGCTGCCGCTGACGCCCAACGGCAAGCTGGACCGCAAGGCACTGCCTGCGCCGGAGGGGGATGCGTACGCGCGGCGGAGCTACGAGGCACCGCTGGGGGAGGTGGAGGCGGCGCTGGCCGGGATCTGGGCAGAGGTGCTGGGCGTGGAGCGGGTGGGGCGGTGGGACCACTTCTTCGAGCTGGGCGGGCACTCGCTCCTGGCGATCAGGTTGATCGAGCGGATGCGGCGCGCGGGGCTGCACACGGACGTGCGGACCCTGTTCACGACGCCGGTGCTGGCCGAGCTGGCATTGACCGTGGGCGGAGCGTCTCCGGAGATGGAGATCCCCGCGAACGCGATCCCGGAGGGGTCTGAGTCCATCACGCCGGAGATGCTGCCGCTGGTGGAGCTGAGCCAGGCGGAGATCGACGGGATCGTGGCGGGGGTGCCGGGTGGCGCCGCGAACGTGCAGGACATCTACCCGCTGGCCCCGCTGCAGGAGGGTTTCCTCTTCCACCACCTGCTGTCGGAGGAGGGGGACCCCTACCTGACGCCGAGCGTGGCCGAGTTCGACACCCGCGCGCGCCTGGAGCAGTACCTGGCGGCACTGCAGGCGGTGGTCGATCGCCACGACATCCTGCGCACGGCAATCGCCTGGGAGGGGCTGCGCGAGCCGGTGCAGGTCGTCTGGCGCCGTGCATCGCTGCCGGTGGAGGAGGTGGAGCTGGAGGCAGGGGCAGGGGATGCGGCCGAGCAGCTGTGGCGGCGCTACGACCCCCGGCACTACCGGATGGATCTGTCGCGGGCGCCGCTGCGGCGGGCGTGCATCGCCGAGGACCGCGCAAGTGGCCGGTGGCTGCTGCTGACGCTCATGCACCACCTGACCAGCGACCACGAGTCGCTGG
>DASQBH010000495.1:0-9095 GCA_035635315.1 Longimicrobium sp. | reverse complement strand
GCCACCAGGACGCCGACGGTAGATTTCTCGGTCGCGCGCCGGGGTCCGTGTTAGGGATGGATCAGCGCGGCGCTCCCTCGAAATGACAGGGTTGAGCGAGGGGCACGCGTGGTGTCGAGCGGGTGAGGGTCCACGGGAGGGTTTCGCTCCATGGCGAGTGCGGAGCGCAGGGTGGCGGGGGTAATGTTCAGGTGCGCCAGCGCGCGGAAGGGCACGCCCTGCGGCGATTGCAGCACGCCGAGAAGCAGGAGCCCCGTTCCCACCTCGCGCGCGCCGGCCAGGCGGGCCTCGCGCATGGCGAACTCGATGGCGCCCTTGGTGTCGTCCGCGAAGGGAAGGACGGGGGCGCGCACCCCCCACGGACGCGGCGGCGCGGCGTGCTCGATGCGGCGGCGCACCGCGTCCGGCTCCGCGCCGATGCGCGTGAGCGCGCGCGCGGGCAGGCCCGCCGGGTCGGCGATCAGCGCCAGCAGCAGGTGCTCGGCGTGCACGGCGCTGGCGTTGGCCTTCTGTGCCTGCGCCGTCGCGCCGCCCAGCGCGTCGCGCGCCGCCTCGTCGAACGGCAGGTCGGGAGGGCGCGGCGGCGGAACGTTCAGCCTGTTGCGCTTGAAGAGCATGGGGGCCCGGTGGATTTTGAAGGTCAGTCGGCCGGCTCGCCGGGGTCCAGGATGCCGCGGCTCACGCGGTCCAGGGCGTCGCGCAGGTCCCGCAGCGAGGCGCCCATGTGGAACGCGGCAACCACCACCGGCTTCAACAGCCCGTCCAGCGCCTCGGCCGCGCCGGGCGTCGCGCTGCGTTCCGCCACCCGCGTGCCGCGCGCGCCGTCGGTGACCACCACGCCGCGGCGCTCCAGCTCCGCGTACGCGCGGGCCACCGTTCCCGGCGCCACGTCCAGCCGGTCTGCCAGGCGGCGGACGGAGGGAAGGCGCTCCCCCGGCTTCAGTTGCCCGGTGGCGACGGCCTCCTGCACCCCGTCCACCACCTGCTCGAAGATGGAGCGGTCCGACGCCTCGTCAATCTTCAGGTGCAGCAGGCCGTCGGCAACCTCGGCCTCCGCGAGCAGGCGGCGCACCGCGTCGGCGGTGACGCCCAGCTCGCGCAGCACGGCGGCGCCCGCGTTCCCCTCCTCCGCCGCGATGGCGGCCAGCACGTCGACCTCCATGAGGTTGCGGCCCGCGGCCTGCGCGTCGCGTGCCGCGAGCTCGATCACCTTGCGGGAGCGCGAGGTGAACGGCAGGTCGCCCATGGACGGCGGCGCGCTGCCGCGCACGAGCCTCGCGTGCAGGCGCTCGCGCACCTCCGCCGATGCCATGCCTGCCCGCGCAAAGGCGCCCGCGTCCCGCGTGGCCAGGGCCAGCAGCATGTGCTCCGGCCCGATGTAGTCGTGGCCCAGGGCGAGCGCTTCGGCCCGCGCCTGGCGCAGCATCGCGCGCACGGGGCCGCTCACGGTGGCGAACGGCGGCCTGGGCGGACGTGGGGGGTTGAGTGAAAACATGGCTCGCTCCTGGACAGCGGGTGTGATTTGTACCATTCCGCTTGATACATAACCGACCTGCCGAATTGTGTCAATAGAAATGATACAAGATCCCGAGATCCGCGGCGCCCGCATCCACACGTCGCCCGACGCGCGGGCCGCCTCCGCTGCGCTGGCGGAGGGCTTCGCGGTGCGGGCTATGGAGGCGGTGCGCGCCCGCGGCCGCTTCAGCGTGGCGCTGACGGGGGGGAGCGGGCCGGTGCGGGCGTACCGGCTGCTGGGGGAAGAGCCGCTGCGGTCGCGCGTCCCGTGGGAGGGGGTGCACCTGTTCTGGGGCGACGAGCGCTGCGTGCCGCCCGGCCACGCCCGCAGCAACTTCCGCATGGCCAACGAGGCCTTCATCGCCCGCGTGCCGATCCCCCCCGGCAACGTGCACCGCATGCGCGGCGAGCTGTCCGCCGCGGACGGCGCGAGGGCGTACGAGGAGGAGCTGGCGGCGTTCTTCGGCCCCGGCATCCCCCGCTTCGACCTGGTGCACCTGGGGGTGGGGCCGGACGGCCATGTTGCGTCGCTCTTTCCGTTCACGCAGGCGCTGCGCGAACGGGAGCGCATCGTCACCACCAACCTGCACCTGCCGCTGGGCGAGCCGCGCATCACCCTTACGCTGCCGGTGCTGAACGCGGCCGCGCGCATCGAGCTGCCGGTGATGGGCGCGGACAAGGCGGCGATCGCGTGGGCGGTGCTGCGCGGCCCCATCGACCCGCTTCGCTTTCCCGCGCAGTTCCTGCGGCCGAGGGATGGGGAGATGGTGTGGATGATGGATGCCGCCGCCGCGGCGCGGGTGACGGGGTGAACGGGTGGATGAGGCGATGATCACGATGCCTCGCCTCGCCACCTACCCCACCACGGGCTAAAGCCCGGGGCTAGAACGGCCATAAGCCCCGCCCTGGGCTCGCGGAGCTCGCCCGGCGGGCCTTCACCCCCGTGGGCGCTGCGCGCACGAACCCAGCGCCCACGCATGGAGAACCGGTGATGTTTTATACCCTCTCCCGCTTGCGGGAGAGGGTGCGAGCCTAAGCGAGCGGGTGAGGGTTCCGTCGGACGCCGCGCGAAACCCTCACCCCATCACCCCCCTCACCTGCCTCCCCCGCGGCACGGGATTGGCGGCAGCCTGTGCGACCGAATCACAAAGCCGCACACTCAGACGGGCAGGCGATGGCTTCCGCGACACTCCTGATCGACCTACAACAGATCCTGGCCGCCGAGCACCCGGACCCGTTCCGCGTGCTGGGGATGCATACCGTTTCCATCGGCGGCGAGCTGCGGCTCGTGGTCCGCGCCTTCCTTCCCGGCGCGGAGAGCGTCCATGTGGCGGACGCGGACGGGCGCGACGTGGCGTCCATGGAGCAGGTGCACCCCGACGGCTTTTTCGAGGCCCTTCTCCCCCGCGGCACGGGCAGCTTTCCCTACCGCCTGCGCGTCTGCTGGCCGGGGGTGGAGCAGGCGGTGCTGGCGGCGGATCCGTACTCGTTCGCGCCCGCCATCAGCGACTTCGACCTGTACCTGATGGGCGAGGGCACCCACCTGCGCCTGTGGGAGGTGCTGGGTGCGCGGCCCATGGAGCTCGATGGCGTGGCGGGCGTCTCCTTCGCCGTCTGGGCGCCCAGCGCGCGGCGGGTGAGCGTCGTCGGTGACTTCAACCTGTGGGACGGGCGGCGCCACGCCATGCGGCTGCATCCGGCGCAGGGGGTGTGGGAGATCTTCATCCCCGACGTGGCGGAAGGGACCGTCTACAAGTACGAGATCCTGCCGCGCAGCGGGCCCGCCTTCCTCAAGGCAGACCCCCTGGCGTTCGCCGCGGAGCTGCGGCCCAACACGGGGTCCAGGGTGGCGGACCTGCGCGAGTACGCGTGGGGCGACGCGGAGTGGATGGAGGAGCGGCGCGGCAAGGACTTCTGCGTGGAGCCCATGACGGTGTACGAGGTGCACCTGGGCTCGTGGAAGCGCGTGGGAGAGGACGGCGACCGGCCGCTGACGTACCGCGAGATCGCGCACGACCTGGCGGACTACGTGAGCGAGATGGGCTTTACCCACGTGGAGCTGCTGCCGGTGATGGAGCACCCCTACGATCCGTCGTGGGGGTACCAGGTGACCGGCTACTACGCGCCGACGGCCCGCTTCGGCACGCCGGAGGACTTCCGCTTCTTTGTCGACACGCTGCACCAGCGCGGGATCGGGGTGCTCCTGGACTGGGTGCCGGCGCACTTTCCCAAGGACGCGTTCGCGCTGCGCCTGTTCGACGGCACGGCGCTGTACGAGCACGCCGACCCGCGGCTGGGCGAGCACCCCGACTGGGGGACGCTGGTCTTCAACTTCGGCCGCAACGAGGTGCGCAACTTCCTGGTCAGCAACGCGCTGTTCTGGCTGGAGGAGTACCACATCGACGGGCTGCGGGTGGATGCCGTGGCGTCCATGCTGTACCTGGACTACTCGCGGCAGCCGGGGCAGTGGATCCCCAACCGGTACGGCGGGCGCGAGAACCTGGAGGCCATCGAGTTCCTGCAGCAGCTGAACGCCAGCGTGCGCGACCGCCACCCCGGCGCGCTGATGATCGCCGAGGAGAGCACCGCCTGGCCCAACGTCACGCAGCCCACGCACCTGGGGGGCCTGGGATTCCACCTCAAGTGGAACATGGGGTGGATGAACGACTTTCTGCGCTTCATGCGCGAGGAGAGCATCCACCGAAAGTACCACTTCAACATCCTCACCTTTTCGCTGATGTACGCCTTCAGCGAAAAGTTCGTGCTGCCGTTCAGCCACGACGAGGTGGTGCACGGCAAGGGCTCTCTCATCAACAAGATGCCGGGCGACGCCTGGCAAAAGGCCGCCAACCTTCGGCTCGCGCTCGGCGCCATGTGGGCGCACCCGGGCAAGAAGCTGCTGTTCATGGGGATCGAACTGGGGCAGTGGCGCGAGTGGAGCGAGGACCGCTCGCTGGACTGGCACCTGCTCAACGAGCCGCTGCACGCGGGGATGCAGCGCTGGATGCGTGACCTGAACGCGCTGTACCGGGCGGAGCCGGCGCTGTGGGAAAACGACTTCAGCCACACCGGCTTCGAGTGGATCGACTTTCACGACGTGGAGCAGTCCGTCCTCTCCTTCGTCCGGCGCAGCGAGGACGAGGAGGACGAGCTCCTGTTCGTGCTGAACTTTACTCCCATCCCGCGGCAGGCGTACCACGTGGGCGTGCCGCGCGCGGGGCGGTGGCGCGAGGTGCTGAACAGCGATGCCGAGGTGTACGGCGGCAGCAACGTGGGCAACCAGGGAACGGTGCAGACGGTGGCGCTGGCGGCACACGGGCGCGGGCAGTCGCTTCCCCTTACATTGCCGCCGCTCGGCATCCTGGTGCTGAAGCACGAAGGCTGATCGGACGGGGCGGATTTCGCATCCTCCGCCCCGCATCTTCTTTTTCCGGATTCTGGCAAGACTGATGGCAACGACGAGAGGAAAGGGCACCGGCACGCGCGGCTCCGCGCCCCCGGCTGACACCACGCCGCCGGAGGCCGCGCCCCGCGCACGCGCCGCGCGCACCCGCGCCCCCGAGGACGAGATCGGCGGGACGGTGGCGCCCGAGGCCGCGGCATCCGCCGCACCGCGCGCCCGCGGACGACGCGCCGCGCCGGGCGCCGGCGTGACGGCGGCGGAGACGCCGGTTCCGGACGTGGCGACGTCCACGCGCAAGCCGCGGGGCGGACGGGCCGCGGCGGACACGGGGGTGGCGGATGCTCCCCCCGCACCGAAGGCGCGCGGCGGGCGCAAGAAGCGCGAGACGTACACCGAGACGGCGGCGCGGCGGCGGCGGGAGAAGGAGGTGGACCAGTTGCAGGCGGACCTGCGCGCGTTCGCCATCGCCCGGCCGTCGGGGTGGAACCACGAGGACTGGATGTCGTTCCTGGGCCACCTGCGCGAGAAGGGGCACGACGTAGCCGACCACCAGGCCGTCGGCGCGCGGCTGGAGCGCGAGCGGCTGGCGGTGGCGCTCGAGGCCATCGAGGGGCTGGGTCCAAAGCGCGTGAACTCGCTGGTGGAGCGCTTCCAGACCCTGTGGAGCATGCGCCACGCGGAATCCGCCGACGTCGCCACGGTGGCGGGGATGACGCGCCCGCTGGCCGAGCGCGTCGTCCAGCAGATGCGCGAGCGCTATTCCTGACCGGCCTCGGGCGGAGAACCGGGGGCCGGAGCGTACTCCGCTTCGCTCCGCGCCCCCCGGGCTGCACCACGCGCCCGACGCCCCTTCCGTCACACGTCGCGTGTAGATCGGCCGATGAGCCGGATCGAGAGGCAGAAGCGTGCGGCGATGGTGTTGGCGACGGCAAAGGCGCGACGAAGAGCGGGGCGGCCGGTGATCCGGCCGCCCCGCGTTACCTCCCGGGACGATCAGCAGCGGATCGTCGCCGGACAGCAGCCTGTGCGATAACAGGAGATGTCCTGGGTGTAGCACTGCACGTTGCGGGTCTGCTGGTTCCCCAGCACCGTGCCGCGCTTTTCCAGCGCGGTGCCGGTTGCGAACGACTCCACGCGCAGCGCATCCAGGTTCAGCGCGAGCTTCTTCATCCTCGGTCCTCCCGTGGTGTGGTTGCGTTCCCCCGCCGTGTCCCGCTTCCGCCCATGGCGGCGAAGGTGCGGTCCCCGGCTCCGGAGCGTTTTCCTGCGCACCCGCGGAACGGACCCGCGGGGGCTCGTCGCCGGGTGGTTACGGGCAGATGCCGCCTCCGCACTCGTCGTACTCCACGTAAACGTAATGCTCGTCGGAGGCGGTCGCGGTACCCGAGGTCACGACCACGGCGCAGGTAGAACGGGCGCAGCGGGATGGTGCGGGTATACGACGGGGTGTTCGTCCCCACGTTCGTCCAGTCGTGGCGAACTCGCTCCGCTGCTGCCACTGGTACGAGTACGAACCGGTGCCGTTCGCGTACCAGGGCTTTGTTGTTGAGTGCGCAGGATTTTACGTCGTATCAGATTAAACATTTGTCTGTTGGATGCCCATAAGGAACTGGATTCGTACTGTTGTCTTGTATTGTTGGAATGCGCAAGAGGGATGAAGTCGCACGAGCGTCCGGCGTCAGACAGAACGCATGTCCCGACGTGTGGAAGAGACCCTGAGGGAGGAACGCTCCCGCGCGCTCTCCACAACAGCTCCTGGAGCGAAAAAGGGCGTGGAATCTGGTGATACTCGGTGGGTCTCGATCTTGCCTTGGACAAACCTTGTATCAGAAAGGAGCCTTATCTGTAACTGCTACGGTAGCAGTATGGCCCCCGATATGCATCGCCCGCCCGGCCACTCCGCCGGGCGGGCGTTTGCGTTCCGGTAGCGAGACTCGGCCGGGGCGGATCGACAGGACGGGAAGGAACCGGATGCGGCGACGGTGAAGATCCACCGGACTCCGTACGCCCGTAGGTACGCACAGTGGATTATGCAAAGCAAGGACAATCTTTACTCGTACCTGTGACGTCTCCAGCTTCGTGGCTCGCGTGCGGGTGCGCCGGGCCGATTCATCCACCTGGTCATGAAAGAGAGCAGATGAGAAGGATGCTACCACGCCTGGCCCCCCTCCTCGCGTGCGGCGCGGTGGTGGCGACCCAGGCACAGGCACAGGACATGGGCCGGCGCGCCAGCCGGTTCGCCCTGGGCGTGTACGCGGGCGGGTCGATCACCAGCAACTGGTTCGAGAGCCGCACCGTCACGCTGAACGGCACCGCCACACCCACGGAGAACGACGACAGCGAAGGGTACGCGCCGGGATACGGGCCGGCGTTCGGCGCGCTGGCCAACCTGTGGCTCACCCCCGGCATCGGCCTGCGGCTGCACGGGGCGTACATCCCCATGCGGCTCCCCGGCGACCAGGGCCCGTTCGAGTTCGAAGGGGCGGGCGAGCGCGGGCAGTACGTGATGAACACCTGGCTGTACGACCTGAGCCTCACCATCCGGCCCTTCGTTACGGGCGACGCCTCCCGCTGGCTTTCCTCCGTCTACTTCTTTGCCGGGGGTGGCGGGCTGACGGTGGACGTGGCGGGCCAGGACCAGCCGCTGTGCGAAGGCACCGTCTTCGGGTTGGGCGGATGCCTGTCGTTCGAGCCGGAGCAGGCCACGGTGGCGCAGGGGACGGCGGGCGCGGGAATGGACTTCTTTCCCCTGGGCCCGCTTACGCTGTTCGGCGAGGCGGCGGCGCACGTCTACGACTCGCCGGTGCACGTGGACGACTTCTGGGTCGGGCCCATCCGCGCCCCCACCGGGTCGACCGTGCGCGTCGCGGACGACGCCACGGCGGTGACGGGCCGGCTGGTGCTGGGCCTCAAGGCGATGTTCGGCAACCAGCTGGAGATGCCGGTCGCGCCGCCGCCTCCGCCTCCGCCCGTCGTGGCGCCGCCGCCGGTGGTCGCGCCGCCGCCGCCGCCCGTGAACCCGATGCGCGAGATCCGGGTGTGCGTGGTGGAGAACGGGGCGCTGCGCGAGGTGACGGCCATGTACAACACGCAGACCGGCGACACCACGGTAAACGGGCAGCCGATCCCGGCCACCACGGGCTACGCGGCCGGCGCGGCGTGGTTCATCAACAACGAGCCCATCACGGTGATGGGGCGGCGCTACGTGCGCTACGGCCTGCCGCGGGTGCTGGGGGTGAACGAGGTGATGCGCGCGGCGGACTACCAGGGCATTCCGGTCTTTGCCGAGGCGGGGATGACGGGAACGCCGGAGGTGCTGTACGTGCCGGTGCGGCCGGGGTGCGAGTTCCAGCCGTACCAGCTGGAGGTCAAGGCCGGCGGAGTGCGCGGCGACTGAGCCGGAGCGGGGCGCCGGGAGCCTTCCGGCGCCCCGACGGACAGGGCCGGTCCGCCGCGGCCGGCGCAGCGGGGGGTGGTGCCGCGGGGCGCGCACCGCCGAAGAACTGAACTCATCATGGAGGGCGAGTACATGTCTCAACAGAACGAGCCGGGCGGGGGAGAGCTGGGCACCCTGTCGCGGCTGGAGCAGCCTGCCGGGCGGCGCGACTTCCTCAAGTGGTCGGGCGCGGGGGTGCTGGGCGCCGTGGCGCTGGGCGCCTGCAGCGACGACACGGACGTGCGCAGCATCACCGAGGTGGTCACCGAGACCGACACGGTGACCGTCACCCCGCCGCCGGTGACCTTTCCCTCGGTCACCCTGAACTTCGCCAACAACTTCGGCATCCTGAACTACGCGTACGCGCTGGAGCAGCTGGAGGCGGCGTTCTACACCGCGGTGGTGGCCAACGCGGCGTTCAACACCGCGTTCGCCGAGAACGAGCGGCGCGTGCTCACCGACCTGCGCGACCACGAGATCGCGCACCGCGAGTTCTTCGAGCGCGCCATCCCCGCGCTGGGCGGCACGCTGATCCCCGACCTTACCCCCAACTTCGACGCGGTGAACTTCGCCAGCCGCGACAGCGTGCTGGTGACGGCGCGCACCTTCGAGGACCTGGGCGTGGCCGCGTACAACGGGGCCGGGCCGCTGTTCACCAACGACGCCACGGGGCAGACGCTGCTCACCGTCGCGGGCAAGATCGTCTCGGTAGAGGCGCGCCACGCGGCCGCCATCCGCGAC
>DASQBH010000494.1:0-2483 GCA_035635315.1 Longimicrobium sp. | reverse complement strand
GGAACGTCAACCTCCCCCAGCAGTTTTGGGGGAGGTGGGCGAGGTTTACGAGCCCGGAGGGGGCGGATTTCGGAGCCCGCCGAAGCACGATCGAATCCTTCGACTGCTCCGTGGAGTGCAGGCGATCGAAAAGACGCGCATCAGGTGTAGCCGTCCGCCGTCTCCGGGCGCAGATGGCGGGATAGGGGTGTGTGCGGAAAACGCGGATACACACCGTCAGGCTGGCTTGCGACGGCACGACGGCTGAAGACCGCGGCTCAACGTCGGCGCCCCGAGCGGGCGGCGGAGGCGGGCGGTGGATCGTTCGTCGGACGGACGAACGAAGGCCGCCCGGCGCGGGGTGCGCCGGGCGGCTTTCTCCATCCCGATCAGCCGGAGCTTACGGGCGCGAGGTCACCAGCGTGAACGAGCCGCTGCCGCTGTACGAGTACACGTCCCAGCGGTACGTGCCCGCCGTGCCGCTGTAGGTCACCGTCTCGTTGGAGGTGGCGCTCTCGCTGGACGCCACGTCCACCCAGGACGAGCCGTTCCACTTCTGCAGGTACAGGTCGAAGTCCGTGCCCGACGGACCCGTCAGCGTGGCCGAGTGCGTGCCGCTGACCGACGAGGCGTAGCCGCTGGTGCCCGGCTGGAACGAGCTCGAGCCCGTGCCGCTGATGGAGCCCGTGTAGGTGAACGATCCGCCGCCCGGAGGAGGCGTGGTTCCCGACAGCAGCGAGTACAGCAGGCGGTTGGGCGAGCCCGTGCCGGCGCTGGTCACCTTGCCCGTCGTGGCCGTGGTGATGATGGCGTTGGCCACCGCCGACGGCAGCGCCGCCGTGTTGCCCTGCAGGTACAGCGCCGCCACGCCCGCCACGTGCGGGCTGGCCATCGACGTGCCGCTGATGGTGTTGGTGGCCGTCGTGCTGCTGTACCAGGCGCTGGTGATGTTGCTGCCCGGGGCGAACACGTCCACGCAAGTGCCCCAGTTGCTGAACGACGAGCGCGCGTCGGTGCTGGTGGTGCTGCCCACCGTGATGGCGTTGGGCGCGCGCGACGGCGACACGTTGCAGGCGTTCTGGTTCTCGTTGCCCGCGGCAACCACCACCGTCACGCTGCGGTTGTGCATGCGGTTCACCGCGTCGTCGATGGCCTGGCTGGCCCCGCCGCCCAGCGACATGTTGGCCACCGCCGGAAGCACCCGGTTGTTGGCCACCCAGTCCATCCCCGCGATCACCCCCGCGTCGGTGCCGCTGCCGGCGCAGTCCAGCACGCGCACGGCGTGCAGGGTTACGCCCTTGGCCACGCCGTAGGTGGTGCCGCCCACCGTGCCCGCCACGTGCGTGCCGTGGCCGTTGCAGTCGTTGGCCGTGCCGCCCGAGGTCACGGCGTCGTAGCCGTTGCCCATGCGGCCGGTGAACTGCGTGTGCCCCGTCTTGATGCCGGTGTCGATGATGTACGCGTGCACCCCCGCGCCCGTGGGCGTGTAGGTGTAGGTGCCGTTCAGCGGCAGGTTGCGCTGGTCGATGCGGTCCAGCCCCCAGGTGGCGCCGCTCTGCGTGGTGCTGGCCTGCACCCGCTGGTCCTGCTGGATGTACTCCACCGCGGGGTTGTGCTGCAGGGCGTTCAGCTGCCCCGCGTTCAGCCCCGCGCTGAAGCCGGTGAGCGCCGCAGTGTACACGAACCCGGGCGTCACGCCCGCCACCGCCGCCACCGAGCGCGGGTTGGCGCCTTCGTTGAGCACCACGATGTACTGTCCTTCGATGCCCCGGCCCGCGGACGCGGACAGCACGGGCGCGGTGCGGCCGTCCGGCGCGGCCAGGGGGGTCTCGCCGCCGTCCGAGCAGGCCGCCGTCAGGGCAAGGGCCGTGAGGGCAAGGGGTGTGAGGGTGCGCTTCATCCGTCCTCCAGCAGGGTGGGTGGGCGGCGCCGGCGGGGGTGCCGCGCCGCGGTGACGAGCCGCGTTTGCGGCCCGGAATTCCCTCTCCTGAACTGAACCGCAGACTGCGCCGCTTCCTTCCCCTTCTTCTACAGGGGAAAGATGCGGATCGGCATCCGACGATTTCTGCACGTCCGATGCACCCTCGTGGGACGGGTCGGCCGCGTGCCGGTGGACGTTCAGCCCGGTGCGCGATCGGCTCGGCTTGCGTGAGTACGATGCACAAGCGCATGGCTCAGGCCGTGACGGAATCAGAGGAACATCCGCTTACCCACCAACTACATAGCCAGGTTTTTGCGAAATTCCTAGCACGGAGAGGATGGTGCGATCGCACTGTTCCGGTGCACCAGACCAGTGCAATCCACCGATTCGAATCGGCCTTCGCATTTGCAAAGAGGCCCTCTCGTCAGATGGAAAAGCATCAGGTACAGAGACATCTGAGGTGGTCCGTCAAGGGTTGCGTGTGTGGCAGACCGCGCCTTTGTTCAGGCCGCTGCCGGGACGCCGAGCCGCTTCACCAAGGGTGAGCGGCGTGCCCAGAGCGATTGGATGTAGCGCGCCTCGT
>DASQBH010000493.1:0-2115 GCA_035635315.1 Longimicrobium sp. | reverse complement strand
GGTGCGACGCACCTTTGCGCAGTGGGATCGAAGTTCTCCCCCTCTCCCCGGCGCAGTTTGCCGGGGAGAGGGGACCGCGGGCGCAGTTCGATGCCGTTCACCGCACGCAGGGGTCGTGGCCAATCGGAGAGAGCAACCCGGCAACCTCATCGGGCGCAGCTTGCAGGAACCGTCGGCCAAGCAGTACAATCCGGCAAGAAAGTGTCTCTGCTCAGCATGCGTTCGCTCCGGTCCTCGCATGGATAGGTCCTGCCTTAGCGAACTCTCGCCCTGCAGCCGGCGATCCGCCGCCGCGCTTCGATCAACCGCACCCCGCTCGCGTTTCTCGCTGGCATGCCACAGGGCCGTAACCCTGAGTCGCGCGCGAAGCATGCGCCGTCGATGCATGCGTTGTCCCCCCCACGCAGGAGCACACAATGAAGATCGCCGCCTTGATGCTCACCGGGCTCGCGCTCGGCGCGCCCGCGACCGCCAGTGCCACCGGCATTTGCGATCAGATCACCGGGACGTATGTCGCTGGACGTACCGGCCCCTTTCTCACCACGGAAGCCTTCATCGCCTTCGATCTGCTCACCCTTACCGCGGGCGTCGGCTCGGGCGAGCAGGTGACCACGACTCCAACGCAGGCGGCCGCGGACCACCTCGGTCTGAAGGTCACACACTGCCACCCGCTGACCGCCAACAGCGCACGGCTGGAAGTCGAGTCCGCTGCTCCTGGCAGCACGGTGTATTCGAGCGCCGGAACCGTGGATGTAACCGTGTTCGACGGCGGCTCGCGCGTCTGGGTTGTTGGCAACACCGTTGGCGGCGAGCTGCCCGGCTGGCTGCTTCGCGTACCGGCCCCGCCCGCGGGAGTGTGATGCAAGTCGGCGCGCGGCCCGCCGCGCGCCGATCGCTCAGAACGGCACGAGGATCGTTGGTCGAGGTTTCCGAGTGGATTATCTTTGGTACAGAACCCCAGGCCAGGGTGCAACCATGCCGCAGCCAGATACTCGCCCGCTCGCCTTGGCGAATGGCAGCGTGGTGCACAGCGATCCCGAGATCCACAGCGGAGTGCCCGTGTTTGTCGGCTCACGGGTGCCGGTGCGCGTATTTCTCGACTATATCGAAGCCGGACACAGCATCGATGAATTTGTCGACCACTTTCCCAGTGTCCGCCGGGAGCGAGCCATCGTGTTTCTCCAGCAGGCTTTCGAAGCCCTGCTGACGCGGGTGAAGGTGGCGGATATCTCGCAATCCAAGCCTGACATGACTTCCTGAGGGAGGCGTCCGCCCAGGTCCTTCTGATGATTGGATCTACGGCGCCGACCGAAGGATCTCGCCAGCAGAACTGTGGGGCTGGCTCCGGCACTCCACAGCCAGCCTCAAGGCGGCGGAGAGGAGGTCCTTCGGTCGCGCGCACATGATCGCGCGAGAGGCCGGGATCACGCGGGCGCTCCCTCAGGAAGTCAGCGGTTGCTTGGTTGATACAGAGGCGGCGACGCGGAAATCATCCCTGCGTCGCCGCTTCTCCATCCCATCACCCGTTCACCCCTTCACCCCTTCACCCGCCCCGCCGCTGCAGCCAGCGCTCGTAGCGCCGAAGCGTGGTGGCCGGCTCGTCGGTGTACCACAGGTAGCCGGTGCGGCGCTCCTCGCCGATCTCGGAGAGGTCGTAGCGGATCACGCCGTCGCGGTCGCTGAAGATGGGGCGGTTGGTGCCGATCTCGTAGAAGCGCGCCCACAGCGGCCCGGCGCCCTCGCGCGCCGTCAACACCCCGCGCGGCTGGTAGTGGTAGCCGGTGATGGCCGTCTCGCGGAACCACGCCGCAGCGGCGTGAATCGCCTGCACCACGGCGGGCGACGGATCGCGGATCTCCATCAGGAAGTTGAGGATGGCTGCGCTCTCGCGCCCGCTGAGCGACGCGTGCTCGTACGCGCGCGCCTGCACCGGCGCAAAGCCGATGGGATCGTGCTGCGCGCCCCACACCGTCTGCCGCCCGCCGACCCTTATCTGCGTCGCCAGGATGCAGCCGATCCCCCGCTCCACCGCCGCCGCCGCGCGCGTGCGCACCGTATCCGGCACCCACGCGTAGTCGCCGGACGCGGTGCTCCGCATCACCTGCAGCGCGTTGA
>DASQBH010000492.1:0-3361 GCA_035635315.1 Longimicrobium sp. | reverse complement strand
GTGTACGCCCCCGCGCCCGGCTGCAGCTGCTCGATCAGCCAGAGCCGCTCCTGCGCGAACGAGAGCGGCGCCGGGGCGTCGTCCCCGCGCGGGACGATGGCGTCGGAGGCAGGCGCCTCGCCCCCATCCTGCGCGCCGCCGCGGGCAAGGCGGACGCCGCGCGCCCGGTGCTCCACCGCGCCGGGCTCGTCCTCCTCCGCCAGCCGCGCCGCCAGCGCCTCTACCGTGGGCGCCTCGAAGAAGAAGCGCAGGGGCACCTCCACCCCCAGCGCGTCGCGGATGCGCGCGGCGGCCCGCATGGCGCCCAGCGAGTTGCCGCCCAGCGCGAAGAACGCGTCCTCGGCCCCCACGCCGTCGATCCCCAGCACCTCCGCCCAGACGTCGGCCAGCAGCGCCTCCGTCTCCGTGGCCGGCGCGACGTATCCCGTGTCGTGCGCGGACGCCTCCGGCGCGAGAAGGGCGCGGCGGTCCACCTTGCCGCTGGGGGTCATCGGCAGCGCGTCCATCCCCACGATGGCGGTGGGCACCATGTGCTCCGGCAGCCGCTGCCGGGCGAACGCGCGCAGGGCGTCCGCGTCCGCGCCGACGACGTACGCCACCAGCCGCCGCTCGCCGGGCACGTCCTCGCGCACGATGACGGCGGCTTCGCGCACGCCGGGGGCGCCGCGCACCACGGCTTCCACCTCGCCGGGCTCGATGCGGTAGCCGCGGATCTTGACCTGCGCGTCGATGCGCCCCTGGAACTCGAGTGCGAAAGTGCGAGCGTGCGAGAGTGCGAGAGCAGAGCCATCCGAAGCCTCGGATGCCTCATCGCCGTTGCACTTTCGCACTTCCGCACTTTCGCACTCTCGCACTTCCGTCCACCGCACCCGGTCGCCCGTGCGGTACAGCCGCTCGCCGTGGCCAAAGGGGGACGGGACGAACGCCGCGGCCGTCAGCGCGGGGCGGCCCAGGTAGCCGTGCGCCAGCCCCGCGCCGCCCGTGTACAGCTCGCCCGGCACGCCGATCGGCACCGGCTGCATCCGCGCGTCCAGCACGTACGCGCTGGTGTTGGCGATCGGCCGGCCGATGGGGACGCTCGGCGCGTCCTCCGCCAGCGACCGCGCGCGGTGGCAGCAGGTGAAGAGGGTGTTCTCCGTGGGCCCGTAGCCATTGGTCATCGACGTCCCCGGCAGCTGCGCCAGGACGCGGCGCACGTGGGGGACGGAGAGGACGTCGCCGCCGGCCAGCAGCTGCCGCACCCCGCGCAGCGCGCGGACCTTCTCGTCCACCACCACGTGAAAGATGCCGGTGGTGAGCCAGAGGATGGTGACGCCGTGGCGCGCGATTACCTGCTCCAGCCCCTGCACGGACGGCGTCTCGGGCGGGTAGATGGCCAGGCGGGCGCCGTTCAGCAGCGGCCCCCAGATCTCCAGCGTCGAGGGATCGAACGAGGCGGGGGCCAGCTGCAGAAAAACGTCGGAGCGGTCGATGGAGACGTAGTCCATCCCCCGCACCAGCCGTACGATGCCGCGGTGCGGAATCTCGATCCCCTTGGGCCGGCCGGTGGATCCGGACGTGTACATCACGTACGCCACCGACTCCGGCCCCAGCTGCGACGCCAGCGGCTCCGCCGACTCCGCGGCGATGGCGTCCGCGTCCCGGTCCACCAGCACCGTCCGCACCCCCTCCGCGGGGAGGCGGGCGGCGAGGCGAGAATCCGTCACCAGCACGGGCGCGGCCGTATCCGCCAGCATGAAGGCCAGCCGCTCCGCGGGATACGCGGCGTCCAGCGGAACGTAGGCGCCCCCCGCCTTCACGATCGCCAGCGTGGCGACGATCATCTCCGGCGAGCGGTCCAGGCACAGCCCCACGCGCGTCCCGGTGCGCACCCCCGCCGCGCGCAGGTGCCGGGCGAGGCGGTTGGCCCGCGCGTCCAGTTGCGCGTAGGTGATGCGCTCGTCCGCGAACTCCAGCGCGACGTCGTGCGGCGTGGCGGCGGCCTGCTCCGCGAACAGCCGATCCACGGAGGTGCGGGGGAAGGGCGGCTCCGTTCCGCTCCACGCCTCGATCGTCCGCCGCTCCGCCTCCGGCAGCAGCGGCAGCGCGCTCACGGGGAGCGAGGGATCGGCCACGGCGGCGGCGAGAAGGACGCCGAAGTGCTCCAGCATCCGCTCGATCGTCGCGCGGTCGAAGAGGTCCGTGGCGTACTCCACCAGCCCCTCGATTCCGTCCTCCGCCTCCACCAGCGACATCGTCAGGTCGACGCGGGCGCCGTGGGTGGGGATGTGCAGCCGGTCCACCCGCAGCCCGTCCAGCCGCGGACGCAATGCCCCCCCGTTCTGCAGGGTGAAGAACACCTGGAAGAGGGGGTGATGCCCCAGCGTCCGCTCCGGCTTCAGCTCGTCCACCAGCCGCTCGAAGGGGACGTCCTGGTGGGCGTACGCGCCCAGCGTGGTCTCGCGCACCCGCGCCAGCAGCTCGCCGAAGGCGGGGTCGCCGGACAGGTCCGCGCGCAGCACCAGCGTGTTGACGAAGAAGCCGATCAGCCCCTCCACCTCCGGCCGCGTGCGCCCCGCCGTCGGCGAGCCCAGCGCGAAGTGCTCCGCGCCGGAGTAGCGGCGCAGGAGCGCGGCAAAGCCCGCCAGCAGCGTCATGTAGAGGGTGGCGCCCTCGCGCCGCGACAGCTCGCGCAGGGCGTCCGCCAGCGCGCCGGGGATGCGCACGGGGACGGTCGCGCCGCGGTGGCTGGCGGCCGCGGGGCGGGCCCGGTCCGTGGGAAGCTCCAGCACCTCCGGGAGCCCCTCCAGCCGCTCCCGCCACCACGCCAGCTGCCCGTCCAGCCACGCGCCGGCCAGGTGCGTGCGCTGCCACGCCGCGAAGTCCGCGTACTGCACGGGGAGCGGTGCCAGCGGCGAGGCCTCGCCCCGCGCGAACGCCCCGTACAGCGCCGACAGCTCGCGGTAGAGCACGCCCACGCTCCACCCGTCCGCCACCATGTGGTGCGCGAAGAGGAGCAGCGCGTGGTCCTCCGCGCCCATCCGCACCAGCCGCGCGCGCAGCAGCGGCCCAACCTGCAGGTCGAACGGCTGTGCGGACTCCGCGGCGGCGAACGCACGGAGCGCATCCTCCCGCTCCGCCTCCGCCAGGGTCGACAGGTCCTCGATCGGCAGATCGAGATCGTCCGCGGGCGCCACGACCTGCATCGCCCCGCCGTCCGCCTCGGCGAAGACGGTGCGCAGCGCCTCGTGGCGGCGCACGATCTCCTCCAGCGCGCGGCGCAGGGCCTCCGCGTCCAGCGGGCCGCGCAGCCGCAGCCCGGAGGGGACGGTGTACGCCGCGCCGCCGGGGTGCAGGTGCTCCATCACCCACAGCCGCTCCT
>DASQBH010000491.1:0-4343 GCA_035635315.1 Longimicrobium sp. | reverse complement strand
GTTGCTCTTGCCCTTGATGCTGATGTGGTCGGGGCCAATGCTCAGCACCGACGCCAGCCGCTCCTGCATGGCCTGCGCGTGCGGCCCGATCCTGGGCGCCTCGCAGACCACGGTGACGTCCACGTTCACCACCTGGTAGTTGCGGCCCTCCAGCAGGCGGACGACCCGCGCCAGCAGCTGCAGCGAGTCCGCGTCCTTCCACTGCGCGTCCGTGGGCGGAAAGTGCCGGCCGATGTCGCCCAGGCCGGCGGCGCCCAGCAGGGCGTCGGTCACGGCGTGCGCAACGGCGTCGGCGTCGCTGTGGCCGTCCAGCCCCTGCTCGTGCGGAATCTCGACGCCGCCCAGGATGAGCCTGCGCCCCGCGGCAAAGCGGTGGGAGTCGTACCCGTGGCCGATCCGCATCTCGTTTCGGTGGATGAAAAAAAACGCGCGCCGCCACCGGACGGAAGTGCCCGGTGGCGGCGGAACGATACGGGGCCGACCGGCCGCGCGGCAACCGTGGCGGCTGCTGCGCGGCGCGGAGGCCGTGCTCAGCCGTGCGTGGAGTCGGCGGTGGCGCGCACCGGCTGCGCCTCGACCACGTCCATCACCGTGCACTCCACGTGGCTCACGGGGCCGGTGACGCTCACCTCCTGCCCCGTGCCGGCGTAGCGCTTGAGCACGCTGCCGGCGCGGCCGTGGGCGGCGCGCAGCCGCAGGCGCTCCTCGCCGTCGGCCGTGTGCGTCACCAGCTCGTACTCCGCGCCGTCCTGGCAAAAGCTGACGGTGCCCTTGAGGATCTCCTCCACGGTCCCCTGCCGCGTCTCGTGGGGCACGCCGCTGCCGGCCGGCGCGGCATCGTACACGTCCATCCGCTCGCACTCCACGTGGCGGATATACCCCGAGACCGTCACCTCCTGCGTGGTGCCCGCGGCGGCGGCCAGGACGCGCTCGGCGTCGGGATTGGTAACCTTCAGGCGCAGGCGCTGCTCTCCGCGCTCCACCAGCTCGTACTGCGCGCCGTCCTGGCAGATGCTGATCTGCCCGCTGATGTCCACGACCCGCCCCGTGCGCGAGGTGGGCACCTCGAAGGCCTGCTCCTGGTCGCCGGTGCCGCCGTCCGTTCCTCCCGCCGCCTGCGTCACGGCAAAGATGCGCACGTTCACATCGTTCCCGGCGATCCCGCCCACCAGCCCGTCGATGGACGCCAGGCGCCACGCCTGTCCGTGCCCGACCTGCGAAACGGCGGCGTCCAGCGCGTCCTGGAGGCTGCCCTGGTTGGAGGTTCCGGTAAAGACCTGCTCGTTGGGCTTGCTCATTGTGGTTTTTCCCCTTGTGTGATGGATGAAATCCCGCCGCGGCCACGTGCCGCGCGAGGCCCTGCAACATCGCGTTCCGGATGAAGCCGATCGCCGACAGGCGGGCCAGTGCCCTGCCCTACCAAGCCGATGCGCTCCGAATCCTCTGCATTAATTTACGCAAACGGAGCTATCCCCAGGCACTGACCCGCCGATCTGAAAGACCGCTTCATCCGGACGGCAACGGAACGCCTATCGTCATCCGCTACCGGGCAGAGCCAGACTATGGCAACCGGCGGACCGCCCTGGAAAACAAGCCGATATCAACGCGTAAGCTGCTGCACCTCAACAGGTTGGATGCAGACGCTTGCCCGTTCTCACGAGAACTGCCGAGTGTGGCGGACAGGCCCCAAATGGGACATTCCATTACCATGCTGCCCCTCATCCTCCCACACTTTCGCACTTTCGCACTTTCGCACTTTCGCACTCACCTCCCCAAGTCCAGCCGCATCTCGAACTGGCTGATCCCCTGCCGCTCCCAGCCCGCGCGGGCGAAGAACTCCGGCGCCAGGTTGTCGGGGACGATGGCGATGGCCTGCATGGGCCGGCCGGGGAACGCCGCGGCCAGCGCGCGCAGCATCCGCGATCCCCACCCCTGGCGGCGGTGGGCGCGCGGCACCACCAGCGCGGAGAGGGACAATGTCTCCGCGTCGGGGTTGGCGATCAGGGCGTAGGCGCGGTCTTCCAGCGCAAAGGCGCGGGCGGGCGCGGTGGCGGCGGAGAGCGTCTCGGCCGCCAGCATCCAGGGCAGGTCCGGCTCTCCCTCGCGCAGGGTGACGCGGGCCAGCTTCAGCGGGTCGATCTCCCGCAGCGCGTCCGCCGGGCCCTGCAGCGGCGCCGGCTCCCAGCGGTAGCCCACCAGCCGGCGCGCCATGCGGAACCCGAGGGATTTGTAGAGCTTTACGGCGGGTGTGTTCTGCTCGATCACTTCCAGCAGCAGCGCGTGGTCGCCGCGGGCGCGGGCGTCGTCGATGGCGTCGCGCATCACCCGCCGGCCCAGGCCGTGGCCCCGCGCGTCCGCCGCCACCGCCATCCCGCCCACGCGGCTGGTCCACCCGCGCCGGCAGATGAAGAGCACCGCCGCCGCCTGTCCATCGCGCTCGTAGATGCGGCTGGCGAACGGGTCCAGGTGCTCGCCGCGAAAGCGCCGCTCCCACGACTCCGGCGTGGTGCGCATGGGGACGATGTATCCCTCGAAGCAGTGCTGCATGGCCGCCGCCGCATGGGCCGCGGTGACTTCGGCCAAGGGCCTGGAGGTGATGTCTTCCGGCTCGGACACGGTCGGATCGGGACGGGCGTAAGGAGGCAGGATGAAAACGGATGACGATCAATCTACACATCCCGCCGCCGTTCCGCTCCGGTCTCGTTCTTCATCGAACACGGACCAACGCGTATGTGATTTCTTGCGAGAGCGTTATCCAACCACGCACCGCGGCCGGCTTCCGAGAGGAGATAGAGCCAACCTCGGCTAGAGCGTGATCTCCTGATACCGGATCCGCAAAAAATTTCGTATACGGTTTGGCAAACGGTGTCATCCTGGTCCTGTCCAGACACACCACTGCCTGTGCGCCGACCGAAGGATCTTTACGATGGGCGCACGGTCCTGTCGGCTACCATGGGTTCCGTGCGAGAAGCCGCCCGTTCCCGATAAAGATTCTTCGGTCGGCGCGCAGGCCTTCGTGCGAGAAACGGTTACGCGCGGCGCCTCTCTCAGGATGACAGTTCGCGCGGGAAGTTTGGGCAACACCGTCTCAGGAAGCCACGCCCTCCATTCCGGATTCGGTACGGCATGAGAGCCGATCTATTCCGGAGTCATCCGTGACACGGGCTTTCGGAAAACGAAAAAGGCGAGCCCTCGGGTGGAGGGCCCGCCTTGTCAGTTCATCGGAGTTTGGCCCAGAAGCTCAGTGGCTCCGGCGTACCTCCCGCAGGCGCGGCATGGCCAGCTTGCGCGGCCGGGTAAGGGTGCGCACCAGCCCCAGCGTCAGCATCGCGAGCCCCAGCGTGGCCGCGGAGATCTCGGGGCGCCCCAGCAGCAGCGCCAGCAGGCACGCCACGATCAGGGGCAGGGTGTGGAGGAGGATGATTCCCCAGGCCGTCGCGCGTTCGCGCCGG
The DNA here is from genome assembly GCA_035635315.1 of Longimicrobium sp. GTDB lineage: Bacteria > Gemmatimonadota > Gemmatimonadetes > Longimicrobiales > Longimicrobiaceae > Longimicrobium. The sequence goes on along the minus strand of DASQBH010000491.1, from coordinate 891 downwards.
GCCCGGGCAGCGGGAAGCCACTGCAGTCTTCGTTCTCGGTCTTCCATCGTACGGAGCGTGTTGCCGGCGCGCGGTCCGGGGGCCCACACGGGCCCCGCCAGCGGAGTGTCGGATGTCGTCGGCAGGATGGGCTGAGCGTTGGAACGCGCCGGACTGCCAGGACCGCGGGAAGACGCGCCCGTGGGGCCGCGCCTTCGTCCACCCCCCGCGAGCGCACAGTGCGCCGCAAAAGGGGGACGGATGCATATTACCCTCTGTACCCCGCCGGGTTCAAGACCCTTGTTGGCGGAGGCCGTCAGGGCCTGCGTCCGGGAAGCGGCGGCGGAGGGCACCAGGGCCAGCCTTCCTGAGCCCGCCGCAGCGCCAGCGTGTCTACCCGCTGCGGCCTGCCGCCAAAGTCGGGCGGGGGGCGGCGCACCGGCTGCCGGGCGTACTGCTCCGCCTGCATCTCGCACACGATGCCGCGCTGGCCCTCGGTGAGCGTATTCTGCACCAGCAGCCCGGCGGCGCGGTTGTTCCGTCCGATCTGCGCGAGCGCGGGACCGGTGCGCTCCCACATCACCCCGCTCCGCCCCGGCCGGTCGCCTCCCCACGTCTCGCGCACGCTGCGGCGCAGGGAGTCGTTGGCGGCCGCCAGCACGATGGCGATGGAGTCCAGCGTGGTCACCTGGGGCCCGGTAAGCCCCAGCCGCTGCCGCTCGCCGATCAGGCCGCGGATGGGGGGCACGGCGGCGGCCCCGCCCACGTCCAGCGTCACCAGCCCCTCCGGCTCCTGCCGCGTGGCGGGCCCGTCCTGCGGCTCCGGCTGCGCCCCGCACGCGGCCAGCGCCAGCAGACCCAGCATCAACATCGTACGCTTCACAGCCATTCTCCGTGGTTTGAAAGGCTTCT
>DASQBH010000490.1:0-3298 GCA_035635315.1 Longimicrobium sp. | reverse complement strand
AGGACCTTGCCAGCAAGACCGCGGGGCTGGCTCCATGCTTCGGAGCCGGCCCCGAGGTTCGGAAAGGAGGTCCTTCGGTCGCGCGCGGAGTGCGGGGTGAACGACGGTACGTCGCGGCGCTCCCTCAGGAAGTCATCGCTTCGCCTGTGCACAGTAAATCAATGCGTCTGGTATAAGGATGAGGCCTGGGGTGATTCCGGCGCGGGCTTCGAGCGTACTCTGAGCCCGCGCCGGGCCTTGAGCACCAGATCCCCCGGCTGCGGCCCGGCATCCGGACCCGTGCTCCCAGGGCTGGATGTCCTGGCGCCCGATCTTGCCGCCGCGGACAGGCGCCGATTATCCTGCCGCGTCCATCCGACGTATCGAACGCACCGCATCCACACGACCCATGGCTGAAGATCGCGACCTCGAGAAGGTCTACACCCGCAAGCAGTTCGCGGCCAAGCTGCGCCGCCTGGCCGACTCCATCGAGACGGAAAAGGCGTTCACCATCCAGGTGGCCGGCGAGCGCCTGAAGATCCCCGCCGACGCCGAGTTCAACGTGGAGCACGAGCGCACGGGCGATACCGAGGAGCTGGAGTTCCAGCTCCGGTGGAAGCGCGCGGCGGAGTAGGAATATCGGTCACTCAGCGGACGAGCGGGTACTTCGACCGGCGTCGTTCCAGGCGGTGGATGCCCATTGCGAGCCTGATCGGGTCACCTGCCGTCCGCATGCCGGGTGAATGAATTCTTTGGATCTGGTTCGGTGACGTGCCGTCCGCCCGCGGGAGCGAATGAATTCGCCGCTGGGAAAACGCAAAGTCCGCCTGCGCGGACTCGGCGGCCCGGGTGTGTGCGGCGTCCCGGGCACCTGTGCGTCCGCTCCCGGGGGTGACGTCGGCGGGCTTTGTCGGAGCGAATGAATTCGCGGCAACAACGTCACACAGTCCGCCTGCGCGGACTCGGCGGCCCGGCGGTGTGCGGTGTCCCGAGCACCTGAGCGTCCGCTACCAGGGAAGTGCTGGAACCCCGCCCGGGCAGCGTGCCGGGGCGGGGTTTTCGCCGGCTATTCCCTATTCCCTGTTCCCTATTCCCTCGCGGTTGGGCAGGCCTCTTGCTCCGGCGCCACCGGATGGGAAGCCTGCTGGCGGTGGATCTGGGGCTGCGCACGGGGCTGGCGCTGTACGGGGCCGACGGACGCCTGCGGTGGTACCGCTCGCAGAACTTCGGGACGGCGACGCGGCTACGGCGTGCGGTGCACGGCGTGCTGCGCGAGCTGCCGGAGGTGCGCTGGCTGGTGCTGGAGGGCGGCGGCAACCTGGCGGAGATCTGGACGCGCGAGGCCGAGCGCCTTGGCATCACGGTGCACCGGATCTCCGCCGAGACGTGGCGCGAGCGGCTGCTGTACGCGCGTGAGCAGCGCAGCGGTGCGCAGGCCAAGCACCACGCCGGCGACCTGGCGCGCCAGGTGATCGACTGGTCCGCCGCCCCGCGCCCCACCTCCCTTCGCCACGACGCCGCCGAAGCCATCCTCACCGGCCTGTGGGGCGTCCTCCACGTAGGCCTGCTGGACCAGTTGCCTATCGAACTACGGCGGTAGGGGACACCGCGGGTGGGGACGCACGGCGCGATCCCCGCACCACGGGCTAAAGCCCGCGGCTGGAACCGCCATAAGCCCCGTCTTTGCTCGTTCCTCGCAAAACGGGGCTTCACCTGCTTGTATCCGGAAGGGCCGCCGCGTCTCGCCCGCTACGTTGCGAGCGAACATGTTCGCATCGCGGAGGATCCCATGCCTTTGGACCCGGCTGGCCCGAGCGGTTGAAGCCCCGCCGGGCAAGCTCCGCGAGCCCAGGGCGGGGCTTATGGCATTTCTAGCCGCGGGCTTCAGCCCGTGGCTGCCCGTTCCCGCCATCAAGAAGGCCCCGCCCCGGATGCGCGCCGGAGCGGGGCCCTTCATCGTCCGCTATTCCCTATTCCCTATTCCCTATTCCCTATTTCCTAGAGATTCAGCCAGTAGTTCAGCTTGATCGCCAGCACGTTCGTCGGCGGGGCCAGCGAATCGTCGAACAGACGGCCGAAGTCGCGGCCCACCTGGAACGAGCCGTCCTGCGCAAAGTGGCTGCGGCCGTGGCTCCACACCACGAACAGCGCCGAGCCGGGGCGGTACTCCCACCGCAGCACCGCGTTGGTGCGCAGTTCCTTGAAGTTGAAGTCCGGGTTGCGGAAGGTGAAGTCCGGATCCCCCGCGCCGTCCAGCCGCACGCCGTAGCGCTCCGGCTCGCCCGCGTCGATCTCCGTGCCCACGGCGTAGTCGTGAAAGCGGTCGTAGAACTCGGGCGCGTGCCCATCGACCACCTCGCGGAACTCCGAGTACTCGCCGGCGGCCACGAACGGCTGCGCGTACAGCTCCAGCGTGAGCCTGGGCGTGAACGCGTAGTTGAGCCGCGTGCTGAGCGAGATGCTGCGGTTGCGGATGTCGCCGAACACGTAGTGCGAGGTGCCGGCGGCCGTGCGCCCCTCGGCCACGAAGATCCACGGGTCGCGGCTGACGTTGACGTTGGGGCCCACCGAGAGCCGGACGCGCGAACTGGGGCGGAAGTTGAGGGCCGCGCCGGTCCAGTATCCGCCGCCCGTGGTCCCCCACTCGCTCCACGCCCCGCCGAACACCTCGCCCGACAGGCGGCGGCGGCCGTCGGTAAAGAAGCCGAAGTTGGCGTTGGTGTACGCGGGCCCCACGAACGAGGGGCCGCCGCGCAGCACGTCCGCGCGCAGCGCCTGGAACTCGTGGTTCACGTCGAACCAGGAGCCCCAGTTGTTCACGTACTGCCCAAAGCCGCCCACGTGGAACCCCGTGGTGAGCCGCTCGCCACCGAAGCTCCACCCGTTCCAGGTGTCGAGCCCCACGTTCCAGCTGCGGAACACCTTGCCGGGGCGGAACTCCACGTACCCCACGCGCGCGCCCAGCAGCCCCCAGTCTGCGTTGCGGACGTAGCCAAGGTCGTTCATCTCCAGCCCCGGCGAGCGCGCGTGCGTGAACACCCCGCCGCGCCAGTGCCCGCCGCCTACCTTTTCCACGGAGGCGCGCCCCATCCACCCGTCCAGGGTCGTCGCATCCAGGTCCAGGTCCAGGTGGTCCGCGTCCGGGCGCTGGAAGTAGTGACCCGCGCGCGTCTGGATGCCGGCGATGGCGTCCTCGCTGCCGCGCACGTGCGTGCCCACCAGCGCGCCCTCCACCTCGTAGTTGTTGCCGCCGAAGCGGTGGCGCGCGTCCAGCCCCGCCAGGTACGCGGAGGAGGGCATCCACGACAGCTCATCTACC
>DASQBH010000489.1:0-2405 GCA_035635315.1 Longimicrobium sp. | reverse complement strand
GACTGCATCCTCCGCACGCAGGTGATGGTGGATGGGCGGCGCACCGGCTGGGCTACGCGCCTGGAGCCGCTGACGCTGGCGCCCATCCCCGTGGACGCGCGCGAGCCCGCGGGCTTGAGCGCGCGGGAAACGCCGGTGGTGCTGGGCTTTCTGATGCCGTACGAGACGAACGATCCTCGCGTGGCGGCCGCGGTGCGCGGCGGCGCCGCGTGGATGCGCGAGACCATGCTCTGGGGCCTCCTCCGCGGACCGCAGGCTGCGCCGGATCGCACGCGGAGCGCCGAGCCGCTCTGGGCGCGCGTCTACGAGTTCGGCAGCAACCGCACGATCTTCGCCGATTCCGCCGGCTCCGTGCGCCACGGCCTGCCCCCGCGCGCCGACAGCGCCGGAGTGGACCCCTGGCTCATCGGCTGGCCGGCCGCGACGCTGGCGCAGTACGACGAGTGGGCCCGGGAGCGTGCATCCATCCCCCTGCCGCCGGTGCCGGCCCGCGCGAACGTGGTGGTCGATGCGCGGCACGGGGGCGCGGACGGCCAGCGGGTCGCGGGGGTGCCGACGTACCGCAGCATCGGCGCGGCGTTGGCGGCGGCGCCGGCGGATGGGGCGCGGGCGTTCGTGATTTCGATACGCGACGGGCGGTACCGGGAGAAGCTGAGCATCCAGAAGCCCAACATCCACCTGGTAGGCGAGAGCCGCGACGGCACGGTGCTGACGTACGACGCGGCGGCCGGGCACCTGAGCCCCGGCGGCTGGCCGTACGGCACGCGCGGAAGCTGGACGCTGCACGTGGCCGCGCCCGGCTTTCGGCTGGAGCGGATGACGGTGGAGAACGGGTTCGACTTCATGGCCAACGCGGCCAAGCCCGACAGCGATTCGACGAAGCTGCGCGGCACGCAGGCCGTGGCGGTGATGCTGGACGAGGGGAGCGACCGCGCGGTGTTCCGCGACTGCCGCCTGTCCGGCCACCAGGACACGCTCTTTCCCAACGCCGGCCGCTCCTACTTTCAGCGCTGCGAGATCCTGGGGAGCGTGGACTTCATCTTCGGCGCGGGGCGGGCGGTGTTCGACGACTGCGACATCGTGTCGCGCGACCGCGGCAGCCCTCAGAACAACGGCTACGTTACCGCGCCCAGCACGCCGATCTCCCAGCTGTACGGCTTCGTGTTCGTCGGCGGGCGGCTGCGGAAGGAGACGCCGAAGATGGCGCCGAATTCCGTGACGCTGGGGCGGCCGTGGCACCCGTCGGGGCGGCCGGACGCCATCGGCAGCGCGGTGTTCATCGACACCTGGATGGACGACCACGTCGGCGCGCAGGGCTGGTCGCCGATGACCAGCACCGACGCCGCCGGCACGCGCGTGGAGCACCCGCCGGAGGAGGCGCGCTTCTTCGAGCACGGCACCACCGGCCCCGGCGCCGTCGCCAGCCCCACGCGCCGCGTGCTGGACGAGGAGCAGGCGGCCGCGTACGCCATCCCGCTCGTGTTCGACGGCTGGGATCCGCGCCAGTGACTGAACTGCACTCACGCAGAGCAGCAGAGAGGCAGAGCAGCAGAGGAACGGCAGGGACCCCTCCGTTTCTCTGCCCCTCTGCTGCTCTGCGTGCCAAATCTTTTCCAGGATGTGAGATGACCCGGATTCCGATCGCGGCGCTGGCGGTGCTTGTCTCCGTCTCGTGCACGGCCGCGCAGGAGCAGCAGCCCGCATCGCCGGCGCCTGTGGTTCTCGCGCCCGCGCCGGATACGCTGCTCTCGCGCGGGCGCATCGCGGCGCTGCCGGAGCCGGCGCGGACGGAGTGGCTGCGGTACGTGGAGCTTTCGGGCAGCAATGCGGAGCGGGACCGCGCCGCCATGGACGCCGAGCTGCGCGCCGCGGGCCGCCAGACGTGGACGCGGGCGCCCGCGGGCCGCGGGTTCCAGATGACGGACGAGATGACGGAGGCGTGGTTCCGCGGCGATTCCGCGCGGCGGCTGGCGGACGTGCTGGTCTCCTACCAGACGCCCAGCGGCGGGTGGAGCAAGCGCATCGAGTTCGCCGAGCCCCGCCAGATCGGCGAAAGCTGGTCGGCCGAGGAGCGCTGGACGTGGGTGGTCACGCTGGACAACGGCGCCACCACCGAGCAGCTGCGCTTTCTGGCCGGCGCCATCGCCGCGCACGACCAGCCGGACCACCGCCGCTCGTTCCTCGAGGGCATCGAATACCTGCTGGCCGCGCAGCAGCCCACGGGGTGCTGGCCACAGGCGTATCCGCTCATGGGCAGCTACCACGACGCCGCCACCTACAACGACGACGCCACCGTGCACGCCCTGCAGCTGCTGCGCGAGTCCGCCTCCGGCGAGCACGCGTGGGTGCCGGCCGAGCTGCGCGCGCGCACGGCCGCCGCGGTGGAGCGGGGGATCGGCTGCATC
>DASQBH010000488.1:0-4349 GCA_035635315.1 Longimicrobium sp. | reverse complement strand
GCACGTGCCGTAGTTGCTGAACGACGAGCGCACGTCCGAGCTCGTGGTGCTGCCCACCGTGATGGCGTTGGCCGCGCGGGCCGGCGAGTAGCTGCAGGCGTTGGCGCCGTCGTTGCCGGCCGCCACCACCACCGTGACGCCCGCGTTGTGCATGCGGTTCACCGCGTCGTCCGTCGCCGTGCTGGCACCGCCGCCCAGCGACATGTTGGCCACCGCCGGCTTGACGTGGTTGTTGGCCACCCAGTCCATGCCCGCGATCACGCCGGCGTTGGTGCCGCTGCCGGAGCAGTTGAGCACGCGCACCGGGTGCAGCGTGACGCCCTTGGCCACGCCGTAGGTGGTGCCGCCCACCGTGCCGGCCACGTGCGTGCCGTGGCCGTTGCAGTCGGTCGCGCTGCCGCCCGACGTCACCGCGTCGTAGCCGTTGCCGATGCGCCCGGTGAACTGCGTGTGCGTCGTGAGGATGCCGGTGTCGATGATGTACGCGTGCACGCCCGCGCCGGTGGGCGTGTAGTTGTAGTTGCCGTCCGTGGGGCGGCTGCGCTGGTCGATGCGGTCCAGCCCCCAGGTGGCGCCGGTCTGCGTGGTGCTGGCCTGCACCACCGCGTCCTGCTCGATGTACGCCACCGCGGGGTTGTTGCGCAGGGCGTTCAGCTGGCCCTGGTTGAGCGAAGCGGAGAAGCCGTTGAGCGCCGCCGTGTACACGTGGCGGGGGCCGGCGCCGGCGATCGCGGCCACGGAGCGCGGGTTGGCGCCCTCCTTGAGGACCACGATGTACTCGCCGTCCACGCCGGTGCCGGGGGCCGCGGCCAGCAGGGGGGCGGTGCTGCCGTCGGGTGCCGCCAGCGGCGTCTGTCCGCCGTCGGAGCACGCCGCCGCGACGACGAGAGTCGCCAGGGCGAAGGGTGTGAGGGTGCGCTTCATCAGGCTCCTCCAACAGGGTGGGGTGGGCGGCGAACGGCGGGGGCGCCGCGCCGCGGGTGACGAGCCGTGGTGACGGCCCGGAATGCCCTCTCCTGATTTAGACCTGCGTACCGCGGCGGCCGGCCCGGATCCCTCACTCCGGCCGCTTCCGTACTCCGCCGCTTTTCGCGAGGGGAGATGACGGACCCTTCGGGAGATGCGCGGCCTGTCCGGAGCGCTGCCCGGCGCCGCGCGCGCGTCGTGCTGATGAGAAGTGGGGTGGGGTGAGAGCATGCTGCGGGCCGCACGCCAGATTGCACCGCAACCCCAAGGGCCGCAACGAAGTAGCAGTTTCGAAGGGGTTGTGCCGGCTGATGCGGAATGGTGCGGGAGCACCAGAGTGGTGCACTGCGACGGTGCTGCGGGAGTGTCCCGAAGGGGACTTTGCGTTCGGCGGGGGACGGTGTTGGCCGCACCCAACCCGCCTCCATCCGCACGCCTGCCGAATCCGCAAAAGCAATCACGCGGAGGAAACAAAAGAGGACGCGGATGAAAAACCTCATCCGCGTCCTCTATCTGTTTCCTCCGTGTCCTCCGCGTGATCAATCCTTTCAGGAGAGTCCGAGTCGGCGCGAAGCGTTCCTCAGATCACCGGGTGATCCGCGGATGCGGCTCAGTACGCCGTGAACAGCAGGCGGTTGGGCGAGCCGGTGCCCGGCGAGGTCACCTTGTTCAGCGTGGCGCCGGCGATGAGCGCGCTGGCCACGCCGGCCGGGGTGGCGCCCGGGTTGCTCTGCAGGTACAGCGCGGCCACGCCGGCCACGTGCGGGCTGGCCATGGAGGTGCCGCTGATGGTGTTGGTGGCGGTGACGCTGGTGTACCAGGCGCTGGTGATGCTGCTGCCCGGGGCAAAGATGTCGACGCAGCTGCCGAAGTTGCTGTACGAGGCCTTGGCGTCGGTCTTGGTGGTGGCGCCCACGGTAATGGCCTCGGGGACGCGGGCCGGCGAGTAGTTGCAGGCGTTCTGCGCGATGCCGAAGATGTTGCCGTTGCCCGCCGCCACGGCGAAGGTCACGCCCCTGGCGATGGCGTTCTTGACGGCGGTGTCCAGCGTGCTGCTGGCGCCGCCGCCCAGCGACATGTTGGCGACCGCCGGCTTGACGTGGTTGTTGGCCACCCAGTCCACGCCCGCGATCACGCCCGCGTTGGTGCCGCTGCCGTTGCAGGCCAGCACGCGCACGGCCACCAGGGTGGCGGCCTTGGCCACGCCGTGGACGGTGCCGCCCACGGTGCCGGCCACGTGCGTGCCGTGCCCGTTGCAGTCGGTGGCGGTGCCGCCCACGGTCACCGCGTCGTAGCCGGTCACGGCGCGGCCCGCGAAGTCGCTGTGGGTGAGCAGGATGCCCGTGTCGACGATGTAGGCGCGCACGCCGGCGCCGGTGTTCAGGTAGCTGAAGGTGGTGCTGAGCGGCAGGTTTGCCTGGTCGATGCGGTCGATGCCCCAGGTGGCGCCCGCCTGCGTGACCGAGGCCTGCACCGGCTGGTCCTGCTCGATGTACGCCACGTTGGGGTTGTGCTGCAGCGCCTTGAGCTGCCCCTGGTTGAGCCCTGCGGCAAAGCCGTTGACGGCGGTAGTGTACACGTACTTCGGGCTCACGCCCGCCACCGCGGCCACGGAGCGCGGGTTGGCGCCCTCGTTGAGCACCACGATGTACTGGTCCGCGATCCCCTGGCTGGAGGTGAGCAGGGGCGCGCCGGCGGGGGCCGCGGCGGTGGGGGTGCCGGCGTCGGAGCAGGCGGCCGCCAGCCCGAGGGCCGCCACGGCGAGGGGGGTAAGGCTGCGCTTCATCAGGAACGCTCCCATCGAGGGGGGGAATCCGATGCGGGGGCCGGTCAGGGGTGCCGGGCCCGCGGGCTCAGGGCAATCGCAACGGCGCGGAACGCGCTTCCGCAGCCGGCCTCGTCCACACTCCCCGCACAATGCTACCCGGCCGCGCCACGCGCGCCGCCGATGGGGAGCCCGGATCTGTCGCTGAGCGAGAACATCCGTTCGCACCCCCCGGGCCAGAGTTGATGATTTTCGTAAGCAGTGTAATCGCATCTATTTGCGTGATTACGAACGGTGTTTCGCAGCTGATCCCGTCGCACCGGTTTGGGCGGATGTGCACCATTCCGCGCCACCTTCTGCAGCGGCCGACGGGCGCGTGCACAGTTTTGACGCCCTGGTAAAGTGCTGAACAGTGAGAGGCGAGCGCCGGCGCGGATCTTCGGCCGTTCGGACCCTTGCGTGACGGGTACAATCGGGTGGAAGAGGCTGGTGGAGAAGGAGATCGGCTACTGGGTGGAGTATTCGCGCACAAACCGGCGGGTGGAGTTGTCTGCCGGGTCCGAAAAAGAATGGGCCTCACGCAGAGTTAGCAGAGTTAGCAGAGTTTTCTCGTGCCGTTTCCTCCGGCTCTCTCGGAGGGAAGCTTGAAAGCTGGAAGCGGACGGTCAACGAGGCACGAGCCGGCGTGGGGTGTCGGGAACGGGAGAGGGATGGATGCGCGGCAGGGGGCACATCCGCGTTTTTTAGGGGAGGGATGCGGATCGCCGGATGGTCGCCGAAGCGCATGGGAGCAAGCGGCCCGCACCACCTGATGCGCGAGCTGGAGAACCATCCATCCGCTCCACGATCGAGGTGACCGGTTCTCCCCCAGAAAGATGTGCAACGGGAGACTCGCGCCGGATGATCGTCGCCAGGCGGGCGAACGGTGGCTGCGCGAGGCTCCCGTTGCCGGCGGGGAGACCCCACAGGCGCGGGCAGGGAAGTGGAGGGACCGCCTGGATGCCGGCACGCGCCGAGGAGGCTCACCGCCGCCGCGGAGGAGACGGCCGGGACAACAGCAGTACCGTTGTCCCGGCCGGCTCCGGAGCGGTCCCGAAGAGCCAGCGGGAAACAGGGGAAAAGACGGAGCCCCGCCGGACCATGCGTCGGTCCGGCGGGGCTCCCGTGTAGATTCTCGTCCTGATGTTGCTCGACTACGTTGCGCGACGACCCGTGGAGGCGCCGGCGCATTTGCTCAGTACGCGGTGAACAGCAGGCGGTTGGGCGAGCCGGTGCCGGCGTTGATCACCTTGTTGAGCGTGGCGCCGCTGGTCAGGGCGCTGGCCACCGTGGCCGGCGAGGCCGTGGTGTTGCTCTGCAGGTACAGCGCGGCCACGCCCGCCACGTGCGGCGACGCCATCGAGGTGCCGCTGATGGTGGCGCCGGCCGTGTCGCCCGTGTACCAGGCGGAGAGGATGCTGTTGCCCGGGGCGAAGATGTCCACGCAGGTGCCGTAGTTGGCGTACGACGCCTTGCGGTCCGTGTTGTCCGTGGCGCTCACGGTGATGGCCGAGGCCACGCGCGAGGGCGAGTAGTTGCAGGCGGGCTGCGCCTTGCCGCCCGTGTTGCCGTTGCCGGC
>DASQBH010000487.1:0-2029 GCA_035635315.1 Longimicrobium sp. | reverse complement strand
GCAGGAGTTCCTGAGCACTCCGGCCGGCGGCCGGGTGGTGGCGGCGATGGCCGGGGCGCGCGGCGTGGACGAAGGCGTGGTGCGCGGGTGGGCGGCGGCCATCCCCTCGATGGACTTCTACGTTCCCTTCGTGGAGCACCGGCGTGCCTGGACGGGCGGCGGCGACGTGGTGGTGGCGGCCAATCTGAACGTGGACCAGACGGCGTTCACCGGCTACACCCCTGCCGGCGAGGGCCTGGCGTTCGACAGCCGCAACGGCACGCCCAAGCAGACCGTGATCTTTCTGCACCCGGCGGAGGCCAAGGGCGTTCGCGCCGGGGGCGCGGAGAACGGCGCCCGCGCGACCATCGAGGACACGTCGAAGCCGGCTTCGAACGTGTTCGTCCTCCCGGAGGGGACCGGTCCGTCGTTCGTGGTGACCTCGGTGGGCTACGTGAGCGGCTTCATCAACTGGAAGGGCGACGGCGTGGGCGGCATTGAGCTCATGGTGAAGCACTACGACCGCCAGGGCGGCACCCGGCTGGACGAAGAGATCATGAGCGAGAACGACCACTGGACGTGGGCGGGCTACGAGTACGACTACGTGACCGAGCCGCACCGGGCCATCAACTTCAACGCCGAGGGCAACACCTGGATCAAGGTGTGGGAGCGTGACTCGGGCGTGTCGGAGCCCACGGGCGACGAGTTCTGGGGCGAGGGGCAGTTCGGCGGCTACAACGTGCGCCACCGCTTCTACACGTACCGCACGGTGGAGTACGTGTACGACACCAGCCCCTGCCGCAACCCGTACAACTGCAGCGAGACGCCCAGCGTGGACATCTACTACTCGCAGTACTGATCTCCACGCCGGCTGACGGGATGACACACCCTTCCGCGTAAGGCCGGTGCCACGCGGAGGGACGGAGGAAAGAAGAGAGAGGACGCGGATGAGTGCTCATCCGCGTCCTCTCTTTCCTGTGCCCGTTCGGTTTCCCGCGGGCGGACGGCGGGTTAGAATACCGCCCGCGCGGCGAAGGGCGCCGCGCCATCGGAATCCGGACGAACGACAGTGCGACTTCCCATCATCGCGGGGCGGCTGCGGGGGCGCTGGTGGCTGCCGGCCAGCCGCGGCAAGATCCTCCGCATCCTGAACGGCACCTACGAGCGCGAGCAGACGCGGCTCTTCGAGCAGCTGCTGCGCCCCGGCGGCGTGGTGCTGGACGTGGGCGCCAACGTGGGCTACTACACCCTGCTGGCCTCAGTCCTGGTGGGCGACGCGGGCGCGGTGCACGCGTTCGAACCGGAGCCGCGCAACGCGGAGTTCCTGCGGCGCCACCTGCGCATCAACGGCCGCCGCAACGTCACCGTGCAGCAGGCGGCGGTGAGCGACTACGAGGGGACGGCGCGCTTCGAGGCCGGCACGGGGAGCGGCACGGGGCACCTGGGCGACGCGGGGACGCTGGAGGTGCGGACGCTGCGCGTGGACGACTACTGCGCGGAGCACGGCCTGGCACCCACGGCCATCAAGATCGACGTCGAGGGAGCGGAGATGTCGGTGCTCGCGGGTGCGTTCGACACGCTGGCGCGCCACCACCCCACCATCTTTCTCTCCACCCACGGCCCGGAGCTGCACGCCGCCACGCTGGGCTTTCTGGGCGGCATGGGCTACCAGCTGCGTCCCATCCTGGGCGACCGCGTGGAGTTCGCCACGGAGGTGCTGGCCACGTACGGCGAGGGCTGAGCCGTGCGGCTGTCCGTTATCGTCTCCACCTACAACAAGCCGCGGGACCTGGAGCGCGTGCTGCACGGCTACGCGGCGCAGACGGACCGCCGCTTCGAGCTGCTGGTGGCCGACGACGGCTCCGGCCCGGAGACCGCGGCCGTCATCGACCGCGTCCGGCGCGAGGCGGGGCTCCCGATCGTCCACGTGTGGCACGAGGACCGGGGGTTTCGGAAGTCCGAGATCATGAACCGGGCGATCGCCGCGTCCACGGGCGACTACCTGCTCTTTACGGACGGCGACAGCATCCCCCGCGCGGACCTGGTGGCG
>DASQBH010000486.1:0-7720 GCA_035635315.1 Longimicrobium sp. | reverse complement strand
CCTCCATCACCGCGCGCGCGGTGGCCTGCGTGCGCTGCCGCTCCGTCGCGATCACCGCGTCGAACCGCATCCCCGCCAGCGCTTCCCGCAGCGCCAGCGCCCGCGCCGTGCCCGCCTCGCTGAGCGGCGGATCGTTGTTCCCCGCCTCGACGACGGCCTTTTCCGCGTGGCGCACCACGACGACCACGGTGGAGTCCTGCGCGGCCAGCGGCGCCGCGGCCAGCAGCGAGCCGATCAGGAGGAGCGGACGAAGAAGGTTGCGCATCGGTGGATGTGGGTTCGGGAGGATGCAGCCGGGGGCGCGGTGGATACGGTCGATCCACCAAAGATAACGGATTTTGAGCGGATGGTCAGTCGCCGGCGCTCTCTCGGGCCGCGACGGTCATGATGGTGGCCGTCATCGTCGACACGTGGCGCTCGGCGCCGTCGCGAAGGGCGTACGCATCCGCCGTGCAGACGCTGATGGTGCGGCCCGCGCGCACCACTCGGCCCCGCGCGATCACCCGCTCGCCGACGGCGGGGGCCAGCAGGTTCACCTTGAACTCGATGCTCAGCACCCCCGCGTCCGCCGGCGCAAGCGTGAACGCGGCGTATCCACAGGCGCTGTCCAGAACGGTGCTCACGATGCCTGCGTGCAGAAAGCCGTTCTGCTGCGTCAGGTCATCGCGGAAGGGCAGCTCGATGTCCACCTCTCCCGGCGCCACCCGCGCCAGCCGCGCGCCGATCGTGTCCATCACCCGCTGCGCGGCGAAGCTGCCGCGAATGCGGGCTTCGAAGTCCGGGTCCTGCGGAGTGAAGGGCACAGGGAATAGGGAATAGGGAATAGGGAATAGCCTGCAACTGCATCGTCGTCGGCAATCAATCTGCACGCGGACGCCGGGCGCGGCAAAGGCGAGGGGATGAAGGACGCACTTGCGCGGCGGGCTCGCGGGGGGAATCCTCATCCCGCGCCGATCCAGATCCACCCGTATCCGATGATGACGAGCAACCTCGAGCAGCCGACCATCCGCCTCGCCGTGCCGGCCGACGCCCCCATGGTGGCGGAGATGGCGCTGCGCACGTTCATGGACGCGTTCGGCGCGAGCAGCGACCCGCACGACCTGGCGCTGCACATCGCGCGCGCCTACGGCGTTCCGCAGCAGTCGGCGGAGATCGCGCACCCCGGCATCACCACGCTGATCGCCGAGGTGGGCGGGAGCCCGGCCGCGTACGCCCAGGTCCGCCGCGGCCAGCCGCCATCGTGCGTCCCCGACGCGGAAGCCGTGGAGATCTCGCGCTTTTACGTGCACCAGGCGTGGCACGGACGCGGGATCGCGCAGCGGCTGATGAGCGCCGCCCTGGCCCACGCGCGGGAGCAGGGCGCACGCACGGTCTGGCTGATGGTGTACGAGCACAACGACCGCGCGCTGGCCTTTTACGGCAAGGAGGGCTTTCGCGAGGTCGGCCGCCACGGCTTTCTTTTCGGCAACAGCCTGGAGCTGGATCGCGTGCTGCTCCGTACGCTGGAGGGCACGTCCGCCCCCGGTTCCGGTTCCGCGGGCTAAAGCCCGCGGCTAGCAATGCCATAAGCCCCGCCCTGGGCTCGCGGAGCTCGCCCGGCGGGGCTTCACCTGCTCGGGCCGGCCAAAGCCTGCGCGTCGGGCGGGTAAAGCGCGTCAACAGCCACCGCAGCGGCGGAAACGCACCGCGCATCGCGTGACGTTAATACCCTCTCCCGCTTGCGGGAGAGGGTGCGAGCCTGAGCGAGCGGGTGAGGGCCCCTTTCGCACTTTCGCACTTTCGCACTTTCGCACTTTCGCACTTTCGCACTTTCGCACTCTCGCACTCTCGCACTTTCGCACTCTCCCATGGCCGACCTGACCCGTTCCGAGCGCCTGGACCGGCTGCCGTTCACGCCCCTGCACCGCCGCCTGGTGGTGGTCGCGGGGGCGGGGTGGGCGATGGACGCCATGGACGTGGGGCTGATCTCGTTCGTCATGGCCTCGCTGGCCGTGCAGTGGAGCCTGGACGGCGCCACGCTGTCGTGGATCGGCTCCGTGGGCTTCGTGGGGATGGCGCTGGGGGCCAGCCTGGGCGGCAGCGTGGCCGACCGCGTGGGGCGCCGCTTCGTGTTCGCGGCCACGCTGCTCATCTACGGCGTGGCGACGGGGGCGGCGGCGCTCTCGTGGTCGGTGGCGTCGCTGCTCGTCTTTCGCTTCCTCATCGGCTTCGGGCTGGGGGCGGAGCTGCCGGTGGCCAGCACGCTGGTGAGCGAGTTCGCGCCGGCGCGCATCCGCGGGCGCGTGGTGGTGATGCTGGAGGCGTTCTGGGCGGTGGGGTGGATCCTGGCGGCGCTCATCGGCACCTACGTCATCCCGCGCTCCGACGACGGCTGGCGGTGGGCGTTCGCCATCGGCGCGCTGCCGGCGCTGTACTCGGGGATCGTGCGCCGCGCGCTACCGGAGTCCGTGCGCTTTCTGGAGCGCCGCGGCAGGACGGACGAAGCGGAAGAGGTGGTGCGGCGCTTCGAGGCCGCGGCCAACGTCCCGCATCCCGCGCGCGCCGTGGAGCCGGCGCCGTCCGCGGCCGCCGAGCCGCGCGTGGGGGTGCGCGAGCTGTGGCGCGGGGCGCTGGCGCGGCGCACGCTGGCGCTGTGGCTGGTGTGGTTCGGGATCAACTTTGCCTACTACGGCGCCTTCATCTGGATCCCCACGCTGCTCACGGGGCGCGGGTTCAGCCTGGTGAAGAGCTTCGAGTACACGCTCATCATCACGCTGGCGCAGCTGCCGGGGTACGCGGTGTCCGCCTGGCTGATCGAAAAGTGGGGGCGGCGGCCCACGCTGGCGGCGTTCCTGGCGGGCTCGGCCGGCGCGGCGGTGCTGTTCGCCGTGGCGGACTCGCGCGACGCCATCCTGGTGGCCGGGTGCCTGCTCTCGTTCTTCAACCTGGGCGCGTGGGGCGCCGTCTACGCCGCCACGCCGGAGGTGTATCCCACCTCCATCCGTGCGACGGGCGCGGGGTGGGCGGCGGGGTTCGGCCGCATCGCCAGCATCATCGCGCCCCTGTGCGTGCCGCCGCTGCTGAACGCGGGCGGCAGCGAGGCCGTGTTCGGCACCTTCGCCGCGTTCTTCGGCGTGGCCATCATCGGCGCGCTGCTGCTGCCGGAGTGGAAGGGCCGCCACCTGGCGGAGGACGCCGCGGGGGCGTGATCCAGGGTGGAGCGCCGGCCCCGCTCCCGGCGGTTGATGCCTTATTGCGATTCTGATCCGGCAACGTGCCGTCCGCCCGCGGGAGCGAATGAATTGGCCGCTGGGAGGACGCAAAATCCGCCTTCGCGAACTCGGCGGCCCGGCTGTGTGCGGCGTTTCCAGGCACCTGCGCGTCCGCACGCAGGACACGTCGTCTGCACGCCGTGTGTCGCAGCGCCCGGCACTCGCGGCTACAGTCCGCGAAGGCGGACTTCGCGATTTTCCAGCGGCGAATTCATTCGCTCCGCGGGCGGACGGCACGTAACCCGATCAGATCCACGATCGGCATCATTCGCTCCGGATGATGCCGGCGGGAACACCCCGCAGGCGGACGGCACGTCATCCGATCAGGGCTCACAACCTTGCCTCGATCGACCCGGACAGCGCACACTGACTCCCGGATTGACCCCGCACCTTTCCCGCGCTATCGTCCCCTGGTTGGATCTTCTGCGTCCGTAGCACCCTCCTCCCGCGCCCGCCCGGGCGCAACCGATCCGCCAGATGACCGAGCTGTCCGACCGCCTGGCCACGCTGTCCCCGGCGAAGCGCGCCCTGCTCGAAAAGCTGCGCGGCGCCCCGCCCATCCCCCGCGCGCCGGACGGCCCCGCGCCGCTTTCCGCGGAGCAGCGGCGGCTGTGGTACGTGCTGCAACTGGCGCCCGGCTACCCCGTCTACACCATCCCGCTGGGCTTTCGGCTGCGCGGGGCGCTGAACGTGGACGCGCTCTTCGCCGCGCTGCGGGACCTGGTTGCGCGGCACGAGATGCTGCGCGTGGCGTTCGATTCGCAGGACGGCGAGCCGGTGCAGACGGCGCACGACGGCTCCGCGTTCGAGCCGCGGCTGGTGGAGGTGCCCGCCGACCAGTGGGCAGAGTCAGAGGCGCGCTGGCAGGCTGACGAGCTGGCGCTGGCGACCTTCGACCTGGGCGCGGGGGAGACGTTCCGCGCGGTGGTCGTGCGCGTAGCGGAGGATGAGCATCACCTGCTGATCGCCTTTCACCACCTGGCGGCGGACGGATGGTCCGCCGCGGTGCTGCTGCGCGAGCTGAGCGCCCTCTACGCCGCGCGCACCGCCGGAGAATCCGCCGATCTGCCCGCGGCGCCGGTGCGGTTCCGCGACTGGGCGGCGTTCCAGCGGCGGCCGCGGGAGGGTGCGGAGGCGGACGAGGCGTTCTGGCGCGCGGAGCTGCAGGGTGCGCCGCACGTGCTGGATCTGCCGGCCGACCACCCCCGCCCCGCGCTGCAGAGCTGGGAGGGCTTCAAGCACCCGTTCGGCATCGACGCGGAGCTCACGGCGGCGCTGGAGGCGGCGGCGCGCGCGGAGGGGACCACGCTGTACACCGTCTTCGCGGCGGCGTACGCGCTGCTCCTGTCGCGCTACGCGGGGGAAGAGGACTTCCTGGTCGGCACGCTGCTGGCCAACCGCACGCGGCCGGAGCTGGTGGACGTGGTCGGATTCTTCGCCAACACGGTGCCGCTGCGCATGCGGCTGCACGGCGACCCGACGCTGGGCGAGCTGATCCGGCGGGTGCATGGCGTGGTGGCGGATGCGCAGCGGCACGGGGCGCTGCCGTTCGACCGCATCGTGGAGCTGGCGGAAGGGCGCCGCGACTTCAGCCGGCCGCCGCTGGTGCAGGCGGTGCTCACCTTTGCCGACGGGCCGACGCAGTCGCTGGCCATCCCCGGGGTGGAGGTGGAGCGGATCGAGATGGATTCGCGCACCGCCATCTTCGACCTCGTCCTCCAGGTGGAGCGCCACGGCGACACGCTCACCGCCGCGCTGCAGGTGCCCGAGGCGCTGTTCGACGAAGAGACGGCGCGGCGGATGGCGCGGCACCTCAGATCCATCCTGCACGCCATCGCCGCGGACCGCGCGCAGCCCCTCTCGCGCGTCTCGCTGGCGGACGAGGAAGAGGTGGCGCAGGTGGCGGAGTGGAGCGGGGGCGGCGCGGCGCTGCTGGAGGACGGCGTCATCCACCACCTGTTCGAGACGCAGGCACGGGAGCGGCCGTTCGCCGCCGCGCTGGTGCACGGGCAGGGGGAGGTGACCTTCGGCGAGCTGAACCGCCGCGCCAACCGCATCGCGCACGGGCTGCTGGCCGCGGGCGTGCAGCGCGGCGCGTGCGTGGGCGTCTGCATGGCGCGCACGCCGGCGCTGGTGGCGGCGATGCTGGGCATCCTGAAGGCCGGTGCCGCGTACGTGCCGATGGACCCCGCGCACCCCGCTCCACGCCACCGCGCCGCACTCGCCCTCTCCGGCGCGCGGCGGGTGATTACCGACGCAGCCTCCCGCGCCGCGCTGGGCGAGCTGCCGGAAGCCGTCACCGCCGTCACCCTCGCGGAAGTGGAGGCGGAGCGGGACGACGATCCCGCGCCGCGCGCCGGGCCGGGCGACCTGGCATACGTGATCTTTACCTCCGGCAGCACGGGCGGGCCCAAGGGCGTGGCCATCGAGCACCGCGCGTCGTCGGCCATGCTGGCCTGGGTGCGCGAGCTGCTGGGTGACGACCGCGCGGCGGTGCTGGGATCGACCCCGGTCACCTTCGACGTCTCCGTGGGCGAGCTGTTCGGCACGCTGTGCTGCGGCGGAACCGTGGTGCTGGTGGAGAACGCGCTGGCGGCCCTTCCCCGCGGCCGCCGCGTCCACGCCGCGCCCATGACGCCCACGGCGGCCGCGGAGCTGCTGCGCGAGGGCCAGATCCCCGCAGGCGCGCGCACCCTGCTGCTGGGCGGCGAGGCCGTGCCGCCGCCGCTGGTGGGCGCGCTGGCGGAGGCCGGGGTGCCCCGCATCGTCAACCTGTGGGGGCCCACGGAGGATACGACGTACAGCACCTGGGCCGTGCTGGAGCCGGGGAACGACCGCGTGGGCGTCGGCCGGCCGATCCCCGGCGGGCGCGTCTACGTGCTGGACCCCCTCCATCGGCACGCGGGGATCGGCGTGCCGGGCGAGGTGTGGACGGCGGGCGCGGGGGTGGCGCGCGGGTACGCGTCGCGGCCCGCGCTCACGGCGGAGAAGTTCGTCCCGGATCCGTTCGGCCCGCCGGGGTCGCGGATGTACCGCACGCTGGACCGCGGCCGCTGGCGCGAGGACGGCACGCTGGAGTACCTGGGCCGCATGGACGCGCAGGTAAAGGTGCGCGGCCACCGCATCGAGCTGGACGAAGTGGAGCAGGCGCTGGCCGCGCATCCCGCCGTAGCCCACGCCGCCGTCGCCGTGCGCGGAGAGGGCGCGGGGCGGCGGCTGGCCGGCTTCCTGGTCGCCGCACCAGGCGCTGAGGCCCCGGCAGCCACGGAGCTGCGCGCCTTCCTTCGCGAGCGGCTGCCGGAGTACATGGTCCCCGCGGTGTTCGCCTGGATGGACACGCTGCCGCGGACGGGGAGCGGCAAGCTGGACCGCCGCGCGCTCCCGCAGGTGGACGCGGGCGCGGACGGCACGGAGTTCGTCCCGCCGAGGCCCGGGCTGGACGCGCGGATCGCCGCCGTCTGGCAGGACGTGCTGGGGATCGAGCGCATCGGCGCGCACGACGACTTCTTCGACCTGGGCGGGCAGTCCATCCTGGCCACCCGCCTGGTCGCCCGGCTGCGCGGCGAGCTGGGCATCGACGTCCCCGTGGGGATGCTGATGCAGGCGCCCACGGTGGAGGCGCTGGCCCGCGCCGTGGAGGCCGGCGAGCGCTCCGTCCGCTTGCCCCTGGTCGCCCTGCAGACGTTCGGCGACCGGCCGCCGCTCTTTCTGGCGCACCCGGCGGGCGGACACGTGATCTGCTATCGCGGGCTGGCGGTGAACCTGGCGCCGGACCAGCCGGTGTACGGGCTGCAGCCGCGGGGGCTGGAGGACGGCAAGGAGCCGATCGCGGACCTGGAAGAGATGGCGACGTTCTACGTGGACGCCATCCGCCGCTTTCGCCCGCGCGGGCCGTACCGCCTGGGCGGCTGGTCGTTCGGCGGGGTGGTGGCGTGGGAGATGGCGCGGCAGCTGCGCGCGGCGGGGGAGGAGGTGGACCTGCTGGCCATGCTGGATACCTCGCCGCTGACGGCCGAGGCGATCGAGGCCGACCCGCGCGACGCCGCGGAGGTGATGATGCAGACCATCGGCGGGTACGCGGGGTGGATGGCCAGCGAGCGCATTCGCATGGACGAGGTGCGCCACCTGCCGCCGCGGGAGATGGCGGTCGCCATGATCCGCCAGGTGGACGACGCGCGGCTCCTTCCCGAGTCGCGCGCGGACATCATCGTAGCCCTTACCCGCGTGCGCAGCGCCAACCTGCAGGCGCAGGCCACGTACGACCTGCGCCCCTACGACGGCCACCTGACCTACTTCCGCACGGAAGGCTCCGCCGAGGCGCCGCTGCAGGCCTCCGCGGACCGGTTCTGGGGCTCGCGCGCCGGCGGCGTGACCGTGGTCCCCGTCACCGGCAACCACGGCACCATCCTGCACGAGCCCCACGTCTACCTCGTCGTCAACGCCATCCGCGACGCGGGCGGCTGAAGAAA
>DASQBH010000485.1:0-2440 GCA_035635315.1 Longimicrobium sp. | reverse complement strand
CGTGCACCCGGCCATCCCCGAGACCGCCTACCTCAAGTCCTTCATCGCGCGCGTGGGCTGAGCGAGGCCGAAGCGGGAAAAGACGGGGGAGCACAGAGGAACAGACAAGAGCCAGAGGAACGGAGGGATGCGATCTTCCTCTGTTCCTCTGGCTTTTGTCTGTTCCTCTGTACCCTCGATGTTGTTTCCTTCAGGCTTCGGAGTCAGCCCGTCCTGCCCTCGGGATCAGCGGGTGATGCCTACGCTGAAGCCGATGTGGAAGGTGAGCAGGTCGGTGTCGCTGCGCACGGGGTACAGCGTGATGCTGCCGTCCGGGTTGTCCTCGATGTCACCCTCGCGCAGGTACTCGGCCACGCCGTTGTTGTGGTAGCGCACGCCCAGGTCGATGGAGACCGGGCTGGAGCCGCGGCGCACGGGGATGTACACGCCCGCCCCGCCGCCGTACGAGAAGCTCCAGTCGTCGAAGTTGGTGGTGGTGAAGTAGTCCTCGTCGTCGTAGTACTGGCTGCTCTCCACGCTGGACGTGGTGGCCAGGTAGGTGTAGCCCGCGTAGCCGTTCACGTACGGCTTGAGCGTGCCGTCCGGCACCCCGATCTGCGGCCCCACGCCGATCCACGCGATGTTGTTGCTGGTGGTGAGGTCCACCAGGATGCGGCCGCCCAGCGTCTCGCTGAGCGGCAGACGCTGGCGCTCGTATCCGTAGATGGCAAAGCCGCCGTCCACGCGCAGCCCCAGCCAGCCGTTGGGGTCCAGCGCGTGGATGTAGTGCAGGTTTCCGCCCAGCCCGCTGTCGACGTAGTCGTGAAACTCGCCCTGCGGCTGGGCCACGGTAAAGCTGCCGCCAAAGAAGCCGCCCGTGGGCCGCTCCTCATAGTATTCGTAGTCGCAGTCGTGATCGTAGTCGCAGTCGTCCTGCGCGCGCAGGGCGGCGGGCGCGGCCACCAGCGCCGCGGCGGCAAGGAGGGCAATCCTGTATCGCATCGTTCACCTCGGGATGAGGGATTGGGGGTCCGACGGTTCGGGGCCGGGGAACGGCTTGTCCGGCGATGACAGGGAGAGCAATGCCGGTGCCCTTGCTACCGGAAATGCAAGCAGATGTGGTGAAATGAGTTACGCGCGGAGCCCGAAATCCGCGGCTCCTCCTGCGACCACTTTCGAGGACAGCCCCCGCGTCCAAATCCGCACGCGAGGACGCAGGCTGGGGAGGGACGCCCGCCTGCTCCGCCCACACGTCATCCTGAGGGAGGCGCCGCTCCACGAGGGGCT
Source organism: Longimicrobium sp. (assembly GCA_035635315.1). Classification (GTDB taxonomy): domain Bacteria; phylum Gemmatimonadota; class Gemmatimonadetes; order Longimicrobiales; family Longimicrobiaceae; genus Longimicrobium. Next base: position 1,174 of record DASQBH010000485.1, on the reverse strand, counting down.
GGATTCATGTCGTGAATCCAGCCCCGCGGCCACCGAGAGGAGATCCTTCGGTCGCGCGCAAGCGGTTGTGTGGGTTCACGTTCCGTGTGGCGCTCCCTCAGGAAGTCAACGCTGTTTTCGCGGGATGGTGAAGGGTGAGGCCGGATCCGCAAAACGAATTGGCTTCACACCGAAATCCGCCAGGCACCGGATTCGGACGATCGCTGTCATTCTGAGGGAGGCGCCGCGCGTAACCATCTTTCCTCGCACGAACGCCTGTGCGCCGACCGAAGAATCTTTATCGGGAACGGGCGGCTTCTCGCGCGGAAGCCAACGTAGCCGACAGGACCCTGCGCCCATCGTAAAGATCCTTCGGTCGGCGCAACGGCAATCGTGCGTCTGGACAGACGGGGGTGCGCGCCTCCCTCAGGATGACACCGTCTGCCGGATCCGTATCCGAATTCGTTTTGCGGATACGTATGGGGCCTCCCGCGCCAGGAGCCGCATCATCCATCCAGCACGTCGGCATCCCGGCCCACGCCCAGGTCGCGGCGCAGCAGGGCCTCGGGGTCCGGCTCGCGGCCCATGAAGCGGCGAAAGAGCTCGTCCGGCTCTTCGGCGTCGCCCTGGCTGAGGACGGCGTCCACGAAGGCACGCCCCGTCTCGCGGTTGAACAGCCCCTCGCGCTGAAAGCGGGTAAAGGCGTCGGCCTCGAGCACGGCGGACCACATGTAGCTGTAGTACCCGGCCGCGTATCCCCCGCTGAAGATGTGCGCGAACGAGGTGAGGAAGTGGTCGTGCGCAAAGTGCGGTTTGGGATGGAACCCCTCCATCACCTTCTGCGCGCGGGCCACGGGATCGCCGTCCGTGGCCGGATCGAAGCGGACGTGCAGGTCCAGGTCCATGGTGCCAAAGCTGAGCTGCCGCATCTGCTGGTACGCGCCCATGAAGGTGCGCGCGGCCACCATCTTACGGTACAGCTCCTCGGGGATGGGCTCGCCGGTCTCCCAGTGGCGCGCAAAGAGGTCCAGGGCGGGGCGCTCCCACGTCCAGTTCTCCATGATCTGCGACGGCAGCTCCACCCAGTCGGAGGGCACGCGCGTGCCGCCCAGCGCCGCCACCTCCACGCGCGACAGCGTGTGGTGCAGCAGGTGCCCGAACTCGTGAAAGACGGTCTCCACCTCGCGATGGGTGA
>DASQBH010000484.1:0-5780 GCA_035635315.1 Longimicrobium sp. | reverse complement strand
CTCGCCGTACTGCGCGTCGACCTCCAGGTCCTGCATCACGGCGTCGTCGGCCGCCTCGGGGGTCTCGCCGCGGTGCAGCTCGTCGACGATGAGCTCGTTGGTGAACGCCTCGATCCCCAGGATCTCCGTGATCACCTGCTCCGCCACCGACACCTCGCTGTCGCTCCCCACGCGGCCGGAGAGGGTGACGTGCCCGTCCTTCACGCGCACCTCTACCCATTCCGAGTCGATCTCGGGGTGCTCGCCCAGCTCCTGCACGACCACGTCGTACAGCTCGTCGTCCGTCATCCCCGAGAAGTCGAAGATGTCACCCGTGTACCTGCCGGCCATGCGGCCCTCCCTGACGGCGTTGGCTTAGAAGTGGATCGCCCCGCCCACCGTGATGCCCAGCACCGGGTTCCACTCGCTGCGCTCGTCGGTGCGCAGCTCCAGAAAGGCGCTGGGCGTCTTTGCGCGCCACAGCCGGCCCATGGCCTCTACGCGCAGCGACGCGTTGGGGACGGGGAACCAGTCGGTCCCGAGCCCCGCCCCCACCGCAAACGAGGGGCCGAACCGGAACAGCGCCGCCTCGTCGATCTCCTCTTCCTCGTCGAAGCTGCCGCGGACGTCGCCCACGACCCCGGCGGCGCCCACCACGAACGGCGCCAGGCCGTTCCAGGTGCGCGGCCCCGTCAGGAAGAAGCGCAGCCCCACGTCCGCCATCACGATGGTGGCGGGGACGGTGGTCTCCAGGTCCAGCGGGCCCAGGAAGGTGCTGTCGGCGTCCAGCTCGGCCGCGAACAGCCTGCGATCGGTGGGGCTTACGCCCACGCTGCCTTCGACGTGCAGGGGGCCCGCCGCGCGCACCTGGTAGCGCACGCCGAACACCGGGCCCGACTGGGGCGCCAGGGGAAGCGTGGTGCTGTCGGGAAGCCCCACGTCGGGGTCGGTGAACAGGTAGCCCACAAAGAACCCCGGCGCCTGCGTCTTTTCGATGTAGTCGTAGGGCGAGGGGATGGTCTGCGCCGCCGCGGCGCGGGCGCCCGCCGTGAGGGCAAGAGCAAGCAGCAGGACGGTCCGCGAAAGTCGCATCATGAGGGCGATTGGTCTGGCTGTGCCGATTGAAAGACAGCGCGGCGGGGCGTTGGCCCTGCCGGGGAGAACGGTGCGGTCCCGGACGGGAGGCTCCCGCCCAGGACCGCCGCTTATAGCCGCCCGAAGCTACGGTTTGTTCCGCCGAGCGCAAGGCGCGTGCGATCCGGCGCCTCCGCCCCGCTCCCTCCCGGCGGGTCGATGGCGCTCCACCTCTTCTCCCGGTGACCTTGCCAGTGCCTGTGATTTCGGCCGATAACCTGCCGATCGGCAAAAAGAATGGGCCTCACACAGAGTCAGCAGAGTCAGCAGAGTTTTCTCGTGCCGTTTCCTCGGCTCTCACGGCCGGAGCCTGGTTGATGTGAGCTGACGGGATGGCGTGCCGGCCGACGAGGCACGGGCCGGCGTGGGGTGTCGGGAACGGGAAAGAGATGGAATGCGGCAGGGGGCACATCCGCGTTTTTTCGGGAGGGATGCGGATCGGCAGAGGCTCTCCGTGGCGCACGATAACAAGCCGTCAGCACCACCTGATGCGCGATCTTGAGAACCATCCACCGCTTCGTGGTCGCGGGGAGCGGCACGGCTTCCCAAGATTTGGTCGTCTATCCGATCTGGAACGACGCGTCCCCCGGCGGAGCGGATCCGCCGGGGGACGCGTTCAGGTCCTGGCCGCCGTCAGCCTACGGCGTGGTGACGATGGCGCTGGTCGACCAGGCGGAGCAGCCGGAGACGTTGCAGGCGCGCACCTGGTAACGGTACGCCCGTCCGGACAGCAGCCCGGTGTTGTTGTAGATCACCGTGTTGGCCACCGGCGTGGCCACGCTGGCGTACGCCGGCCAGGTGCCGTCCAGGTTGCGCAGCGCGCGGTACACCTGGTACGAGGTCTCCACCGGCCCGTCGGCCCAGGTGAGCCGGATGGAGGTGGTGGACAGCGCCGTCGCCACCAGGCTGGCGGGCGCGCCGGGCACCGGCGGAAGGGTCACGTTCGCCGTGGTGGCCCAGGCCGAGCACCCCGCCGCGTTGCAGGCGCGGACGCGGTACCGGTACGTGCCCGCCGCCACCCCCGCGTTGTTGAACAGCACCTGGTTGGGCGCCAGCGTGGCCACCGCCCCGAACGTCCCCACCACCCCCGTGGCGCTCACCGGCGCGCGCTCCAGGGAGAACGAGGTCTCGCTGGTGCTGCCGTCCGTCCACTGCACCCGGATGGTGTTCGCCGAAAGCGGCGTCGCCAGGGGCGCGAGGGGCGCGCCCGGCGCCGTGGGCATCACCAGTACGGCGCTGGTGATCCACCCGGAGCACCCCAGGGCGTTGCAGGCGCGCAGCTGGTAGCGGTACTGGCGGCCCGCCAGCAGCCCCGTGTTGCTGAACGAGGTGGCGTTGGCCGCCGGCGAGGCGACCGTCGCGTACGCGCCCCAGGTGCCGTCCAGGTTGCGCAGCGCGCGGGTCAGGGTGAAGCCGGACTCGTCGCTGCTGCCGTCCGCCCAGGTGATGGAAGCCGCCGTCCCGGAGGTCGCCGCCGCCAGCAGGTTGAAGGGCGGCGCCGGCGCGGCGGTGGGGATGCTCAGCGGCATGCTGAACACCCACGCCGAGCACCCCGCGGCGTTGCAGGAGCGCAGCCGGTACTGGTAGATGGTCCCCGCCGTGAGCGCCGTGTTGGTGAAGCTGGTGGCGTTGGCCGCCGGCGAGCCCACGCTGGCCCACGCGCCCCAGATGCCCGTCGACGACGACTGGATCCGGCGGTGCAGGTTGAAGCTCGTCTCGTTCACGCTGCCGTCCGTCCAGGTGAGCTGGATGGAGGTGGCCGTGGCCGGGCGCGCCAGCAGGTTCAGGGGCGCCGCGGGCGGTCCGCCGCTGGTGGCGGCCAGGGTGGCGCCCGAGTAGGCGTTGTACCCCCGCACCATCACGTAGTACGTGCCGGGAAGGGGAGAGGCCACCTGGCAGCTGTCGACGTTGGTCCCTCCCGCCGAGACGCAGTCGTACAGGCTCGTGGTGGGGATCTGGCCGTAGCGCACGTACAGGTCGGCGTCACCGGTGCCGCCGTAGGTCTCGATCCGCAGGCTGGTGGCCCCGGTGGGCACCTGCACGGCGTAGTAGCGCTGGCTTCCGATCGCCCCGGAGAGCCCGGTGCGCGGCGTGCCCACCACCAGCATGACCGGCTCCACCACGCTCACCGTCACGTTCACCACCCCGGGCGAGTTGGTGGCGAGCGGATCCGCCACCGTCAGCGTGCCGGTGTGGGTGCCCGCCGCCAGCCCGTCGGAGCTGGCCGTGGCGTTCAGCAGCGCCGTAAAGCCGGTGTTCAGCTGCCCGCCCGGCGGGTCTACGGAGAGCCAGGCGCGGTTGCTGGTGGCCGTCCACTCCAGCGCCGTCGTCCCGGTGTTCGACAGGGTCACCCGGCTGGAGAGCGTGCTGCTGGTGGTCACCTCCTCGCCCTCCACGGCCGCCGGCAGGTTCTCCTTCTGCGGGGTTCCGCCGACGGCCATGAAGGCCTGGGCGGGCGCGCCCTCCGGTGCGGCGGTCCCTGCCGCGTTGGGGACGGGGCGCACGAAGGTGAAGGAGAGGGACGCGGGGGAAAGGCCGATGGTGGCCCCCGGCGGCGGAGCGGTGAGCAGCGAGAACAGCAGCCGGTTGGGCGAGCCCAGCCCCGGGTCCGTCACCCGGTTGGCGGTGCTGGTGGAGACCAGCGCCGCCGCCACGGTGGCGGGGGTGGCGGTGGGGCTCCCCTGCAGGTACAGCGCGGCCACGCCGGCCACGTGCGGCGTGGCCATGGAGGTGCCGCTGATGGTGTTGATGGCGGTGTTACCCGTGTACCACGCGCTGGTGATGTCGCTGCCCGGCGCGAACAGGTCCACACAGGTGCCGTAGTTGGAGAAGTAGGAGCGCGCGTCGTTGCTGGCGGTGGAGCCCACGGTGATGGCCGTGGGGGTGCTGGCCGGCGAATAGCTGCAGGCGTCGTAGCTGGAGTTGCCGGCCGCGACGGCGTACACCACGCCCGAGGTGATGGAGTTGGCCACCGCGGTGTTCATCGGCGCGTAGTAGCTGCCGCCCAGCGACATGTTCACCACCGCCGGCTTTACCGCGTTCGCCGTGACCCAGTCCACGGCGGCGATGATGGTGGAGAACGGCGCGCCGCCGCTGCAGCCGAACACGCGCACGGAGATTACCTGGGCGGCCTTGGCCACGCCGTACGTGGTGCCGGCGATGGTGCCGGCCACGTGCGTTCCGTGCCCGTTGCAGTCCTGCCCGTTCTGCCCGTCGCCCACCAGGTCCGTGCCCACGCTGGCGCGCGTGCCGAACTCGGCGTGCGTGGTGCGGATCCCCGTGTCGATCACGTACACGCGAACGCCGGTGCCGGTGCGGCTGTAGACGTAGGTGGTGCTGAGGGGAAGGGTGCGCTGGTCGATGCGGTCCAGCCCCCAGGTGGCTCCCGGCTGGGTGGTCTGGTCGGGAAAGGCCATGGCGTCCTCCGCCACGTACTGCACGTTCGGGTTGCGGCGAAGCGCCTCGACGGCGGCCGGCGCCAGGGTGGCGGCAAAGCCGTTGAGCGAGGCGCCGTAGGTGTGGTGCACCTTGCCGCCGTGCGACGCCACCACCTCGCGCGCGGTGGCGTCGGCGGTGCCCGCCTGGCCGTCCTGCATCACCACCACGTAGCGGCCGGGAATGGCGCTCGGCCCGGCGGCCAGCAGCGGCGCCACGCCCGCTTCGCCCAGCTCGGCGCGGGCGCCGGTGGGAAGGTCCGGAGCGCGCTGGTCGCACGCCGCGAGCGCGGCGCCGGCCAGCAGGAGCGGGATCAGGCGGAGGGATCTGTGTGGCTGTCGCATGATGGGGCCTCCCGGCAGCGAAGAACTGGGGGTACACCTGCGCCTGCGGCGGGTGGGGCGGTCCGTCGGCAATGGGGTGGAGGTGGCGCGGGGGGGCGCCGGGGCGGCACGAGGGTGCCAGGTGAAACCGAGCGGGAGAGGTTCCGGCAGGCTGGGGTCAGCACCCTGGATTGGTGCCGGGGAGGACGATACTCCCCGCGCTCCCTTTGAGCAATGATTTCCTTGCGCGCCTGCACCAGGGCAGCGTAGCAGAAGATGCGGCGATCGACATCGTAGGATGGGAGTAGCGGGATTTCCCAGCAGAGACGCCGATTTTTCGCGACGGAGACGGACGTGAGACGTGTCGCGGAGGTTGCAGTTGCGGGCCTGGGCGCGGCTCCGTGGAGGGGCGTCAGGTCGATCGGGAGCCCGCGGAACCGGCCGCGGACGAGGCGCGCGTGCCCCACCTGGGGAGCAGGTGGGACAGACGCGCATCGGGGGCGCTCCTCCGGCGCCTCCTTTCCGCCGCCTACTGCCGGCGCAGGTCCTTCCCCGTCATCGCGGCGGGCTGGGGAACGCCCAGCAGCCCCAGGATGGTTGGCGCCACGTCGCAGAGGGCGCCGTCGGCCAGGCCGCTCGCCGTCCGCCGCCCCTCCGGCTCCACGAGGATGATGCCGACGGGGTTGGTGGTGTGGGCGGTGTGCGGGCCGTTGGTGGTGGGATCCCACATCTGCTCGCAGTTGCCGTGGTCCGCCGTCACCAGCAGCGTGGTCCCCGTGTCGCGGCACGCCTGCAGCACCTGCGCGACCCCCGCGTCCACCGCCTCCACCGCGGCTACGGCGGCCTCCATCACCCCCGTGTGCCCCACCATGTCGGGGTTGGCGTAGTTGCAGACGAGCACGCTGTACT
>DASQBH010000483.1:0-3321 GCA_035635315.1 Longimicrobium sp. | reverse complement strand
CGTCCTCACGCGCCACGACCACGCAATCGGTGACGCTCTCGTGGCCCCGCAGCACGGCCTCGATCTCCCCCGGCTCGATGCGGAAGCCGCGGATCTTCACCTGCGCGTCCACCCGACCCAGGAATTCCAGCGTCCCGTCCTCCCGCCAGCGCGCCCGGTCCCCCGTCCGGTACAGCCTCGCTCCCGGCCGGCTGCCAAAGGGGTCGGGAACGAAGCGCTCGGCAGTCATCGCGGAGCGCCCCAGGTAGCCGCGCGCCACCCCCGCCCCGCCGATCAGGAGCTCGCCCGGGACGCCCGCGGGCTGCGGGTTCCCGAGCCCGTCGCAGACGTACAGGCGCACGTTCCCCAGCGGGCGGCCGATCGGGTGCCCGTACACGATCCCGTCCTGCGGGACGGGCTGCGTGGAGGCCAGGATGGTCCCCTCGGTGGGGCCGTAGAGGACGTGCGACTCCGCCCCGGGGAGCGCCTCCCGCATCTCCGCCAGCAGGTCGGCCGCGACGCGGTCGCCGCCCACGAAGGCGCGCCGCAGCCGGGTGAGGCGGGGCGTCTCGCGCTCCGCCAGCACCAGCTGCCGCATCAGCGCGGGGACGGCATGCACCAGCGTGGCGTCCGCGATCTCCTCCACCAGCGCGGGCACGTCCAGCACGCGCTCGCGCTCCACCAGCCGCACCGCGGCCCGGGAGGTGAGCGGCAGCAGCGCCTCGAAGAGCCAGATGTCGAAGGCGTACGAGGCCAGCGCCGGCATCACGTCGCCCTCGCCGACGCCGAACGCCTCGCGCGTGGCGGCCAGCAGGTTCGACAGGGAGCCGTGCTGCACCAGCACTCCCTTGGGGCGGCCCGTGCTCCCCGAGGTGTAGATGACGTACGCCAGGCTCGCGTCGGACGCGGGCACCTCCGGCGCCGCCTCCGCCGCCGTCTCCGCGAGCTGGTCCACCCGTACGAGGGTGGCTCCGTGCTCCGGCAGCACCCCGGCCGTGTCCGCCGTGGCGACCACCACCGGCAGCGCCGCGTCGGCGATGATCCAGCCAAGCCGCTCCGCCGGGTACCCCGGATCCAGGGGGACGTAGGCGCCGCCCGCCTTCCAGATCCCCAGCACCCCCACCAGCAGCTCGGGCGTGCGCTCCATGCACAGGCCCACCGGGGTTTCGGGTCCGACGCCCAGCTCGCGCAGGTGCCGGGCGAGGATCGCCGCGCGCCGGTCCAGCGCGCCGTAGGTCACGGCTTCGAGCCTGTCCAGGAGGGCGGTGGCCTGCGGAGCGCGGCGCGCCCACTCGGCGAAGAGCGCGTGGGCCGGCGGGTCGGAGCTTCCGCGCTCCGTGTGGTTCCACGTCCCCAGCACCAGCGCGCGCTCCGCCTCGCCGAGCAGCTCCAGCCGCGAAAGCCGCACGTCCGCGTCCGCGGCGACCTGCTCCAGCACCCGCTCCAGGTGGCCGAGCATCCGCTCGACCGTGCCGCGCTCGAAGAGGTCCGTGCTGTACGTCAGCACGCCGCGCAGGCCCTGCGGGGTCGCCGTGAGCTCCAGGGAGAGATCGAACTTGGCGATTTCCCCCGCCGCACCGGCGCCGCTCACCTCGAGCCCCGGAAGAGCCCCTCCGCCGCCCTTGGCGTCGTGCAGGGTGAACATCACCTGGAAGAGCGGCGAATGGCTCAGCGAGCGCTCGGGCTGCAGCTCGGCCACCAGGCGCTCGAAGGGCACCTCCTGGTGCTCGTACGCGCCGAGCGTGACCTCCCGCGCCCGCCGCAGCACCTCGCGGAAGCCCGGGTCTCCCGAGAGGTCGGTCCGCAGCACCAGCGTGTTGACGAAGAAGCCGATCAGCCGCTCCACCTCCTTCCTCGTCCGCCCCGCGATGGGGCTCCCCACCACCACGTCCTTGCTCCCGCTGTACTTCGAGAGGAGCACCTGGAAGGCGGAGAGCACCACCGTGTACAGCGACGCTCCCTCGCTGCGTCCCAGCGCCTGCAGCCGCTCCAGCAGCTCCGGGGAGAGCTCCACCGGGACCGTCGCCCCCCGGGGCGTCTGCACGGCCGGGCGGGGATGGTCCGCAGGCAGCTCCAGCAGCTCCGGCGCGCCCGCCAGGCGCTCCTTCCAGTACGCCAGCTGCCGATCCAGCACCTCGCCCGCCAGCTGCTCGCGCTGCCACACCGCGTAGTCGGCGTACTGCACCGCCAGCCCGGGGAGCGGCGACTCCCGTCCCTCGCGGTACGCCTCGTACAGCGCCGAGAACTCGAGGGAGAGCACGCCCATGCTCCACCCGTCGCTCACGATGTGGTGCATCCCCACCAGCAGCACGTGGTCTTCCTCACCCAGCCGCAGCAGCGCCGCCCGGAAGAGCGGTCCCGCGGCCAGGTCGAAGGGCCGCGCCGCATCCTCCGCTACCCGGCGCCGCACCTCCGTCTCGCGATCCGCCTCGGCCAGCCCGGAGAAATCTTCGACGGGAAGCGTGAACCCGCCGAAGGGCGCGATCACCTGCACCGGAGAGCCGTCCACCTCGCGGAAGGTGGTGCGCAGCGTCTCGTGGCGCCGGACGATCTCGCTCAGGCTCCGCTCCACCGCCCCGATGTCCAGCGCTCCCTGCAGCCGGAGCGACCAGGCCATGTTGTACGTGGTGCCCCCCGGATCCAGCCGGTCCAGGAACCAGAGCCGCTCCTGGGCGAAGGACAGTGGAGCGCTTTCGCGATGGGGGCGGGGGACGATGCCCGACAAGCGGACCTTCCCCCTGAGCATGGCCTCGATGAGCGCTTGCTTGGCGGGCGAGAGTTCCGGGCGCGAAAACGTCTGTTCCGAGGCCATGTCAGGCTCCTGCAATGGGGTTGGACTCGGCCAGCTGCTCGGCCTCGAATTCGGACATGATCGCTACCGTTTCATAGACCCTGCGCTCGATCTCTCCCGCCATGGCTTCCAGCGTCGGCATCGAGTACACGGTGCGAATCGAGATCTTCAGGTTGAACGTGGCCTGGACGTGGGCGAGCAGACGCATGATCAGCAGCGAGTGGCCACCCAGCTCGAAGAAGCTGTCGTGCACCCCCACCCGCTCCAGGCGCAGCACCTCCGCCCAGATCTCCGCCAGCACTTCCTCCACCGGTGTCCGCGGCGCCACGTACGTCTCCTCCGCCGACGCGAGCTCCGGCGCCGGCAACGCCTTGCGGTCCAGCTTGCCGTTCGCGGTCAGCGGCAGCGCCTCCAGCACCACGAACGCCGCCGGCACCATGTACTCCGGGAGTTCCCGGAGCAGGTGCTCGCGCAGGGCTCCCGCCTCCACCTCGCCCACCACGTACGCCACCAGCCGCGTTTCCCCAGGCACGTCCTCCCGCGCCAGGACG
>DASQBH010000482.1:0-3201 GCA_035635315.1 Longimicrobium sp. | reverse complement strand
ATCGATGGGCCTGTCGGTTGATGCCGTGCGCCGCGCCACGCTGCGGGTGCGCTTCGACCTCGCGCGCCGCAGCGCATCGGTCCGGTCTCCCCACGCCATCCGCTACCCGTTCGAGAGCTGGGTGGAGATGGAAGACGACCGCGGCAAGGTGCACGTGGGCACCGTGCGTGACGAATGGCCGGGGGATGTGGATCCCGATCGCCCTGATCTCGCGCATTTGTAAGCCAAGGCCGAGGCGTCGGACCGCCTTGAAGGCTGTATGCCAGGAGGAGCAAGTTCCGGTGGCGTTGATCCCGGGCAGCGGATGAACCGAGGTAGCACGCCGTTTTTCGATGCAGCCGTCCGAAGCCCGTGACTCCACTCCATGCGCCACGCCTTCTCGTTTCACCCGGACGTCCGCGACGCGGTGCGGCGCCACGTCTACGAGGCCTGGTCGGCCCTGTCCACGGATGGCTATGCGCGAGAATCCGCGTGGGTGGCGGCCTGCGCGGGGCGGCTGCACGGACGTGCGTACGAGGGACCCCACGGCCTGGTCGATTTCCAGTCGACCATCGTCGATGCTCCGGGCCGCGCCTCCGCGGAGAGCCGGTTCGGGGCCGACCTGGCGATCACGGCCAGCATCTCGGAAGGAGGTATCGCGATCCGCAGCGCCATCCTGCTTCAGGCAAAGCTCGGCCGCCTGAGCCACCTGGCGCCCGCCGAGGCCGCGCGGCTGATTGACCAGATCCGGAAGATGCAGCAGCTCACCCGGGCTCCAAAAATCCTGGAGATTCCCACGGAGAACGGGGATGGCCGGCCGTACGTGCTCAGCGGCATCCTGATGGCCGAGGGCCGCCCCACGCAGGCGCTCCGCCTGGAAGACTACTTCACCCGCCGCGTGCTTCCCACGCTGGACGGCGACACCCGGGACGGGTTCGTGGATGCGGTGCAGGAAAGCTCCTTGACACGCGTGCACGTCCGGGCCATCCGTACGGTTCCCCGGTCCGGCCGCGACCAGCGATCCCTGTTCGAGTGACCCGCCCGCGTGGATGAAAGACTCCGCGCAACCGCCCCAATGCCCGGTCCCCCCAGCCGCCCGACGCGCATGACCGACCTCCTGGCCAACCTGACGATCGCTGCCCCGCGGGCGGACGACGACGCGGAGCAGATCGCCCGCGCGCGGCGGGTGTTCCAGCTGCAGCGCGGGGCGCGGTGGCGGGTGGCGCAGTCGGAGGCGGGGGAGCGCATCGCGAGGCTCAAGCGGCTGCGGCAGACGATCCTGGCGCACCGGCAGGCGCTGTACGACGGCGTGTGGGCGGACTTTCGCAAGAGCGCGCCGGAGTTCGAGATCACCGAGATGCAGATCGTGCTCGGCGAGATCGCGCACACCATCAGGCACCTGCGCCGCTGGATGCGCCCCCGCCGCGTCCCCACCCCGCCCCTGCTGAGGGGGACCGTCGGCCGCGTGCGCTACGAGCCGCGCGGTCAGGTGCTGATCCTGGCGCCGTGGAACTACCCCTTCCAGCTCCTGTTCGGCCCGCTGGTGGCCGCCGTCGCCGCGGGGAACGTGGCCATCGTGCGCCCCTCGGAGAAAGTCCCCGCCACCGCCGCCGCGATGGCGCGCATCGTCGCCGACGCGTTTCCGGAGGAGGAGGTGGCGCTGGTGGGCGGGGGGATCGAGACGGCGGATGCGCTGCTGGAGCTGCCCTTCGACCACTTCTTCTTCACCGGAAGCACCGCCGTGGGGCGCAAGGTGATGCACGCCGCGGCGGAGCACCTGGCCAGCGTCACCCTGGAGCTGGGCGGCAAGTCGCCGGCGATCGTGGACCGCAGCGCCGACGTGGCGCAGGCGGCCGAGCGCATCGTCTGGGGCAAGATGGTGAACGCGGGGCAGACGTGCGTGGCCCCCGACTACGTGCTGGTGCACGAGGCCGACGCGCCGGCGTTCCTGGCGGCCGCCCGCGACACCGTCGCCCGCTTCTACGGCTCGGGAGAAGCGGCGCGGATGAGTCAGGACCTGGCGCGGATCGTGGACCGCCGCGCCTTCGAGCGGCTGGCGTACGCGCTGCGCGAGACCATCGCCGGGGGCGCGCGGGCGGAGACGGGGGGCGATACGGACGCGGACGGGCGCTACATCGCCCCCACGGTGCTCTCCGACGTACGCCCCGACGCGCCGGTGATGCGGGAGGAGATCTTCGGCCCCATCCTCCCCGTGCTCACGGTGCGCTCCACGGACGAGGCGCTGGCGTTCGTCAACGCGCGCCCCAAGCCGCTCGCCCTCTACCTCTTCAGCCGCGACGCACGGACGACGGAGCGCGTGATCCGCGGCACCACGGCCGGCGGGACGATCGTCAACCACGTCATCTGCCACCTGGCCAACCCGGACCTGCCCTTTGGCGGCGTGGGGGAGAGCGGCCAGGGGAGCTACCACGGGATGGCCGGCTTTCGCGCCTTCAGCCACGAGCGCGCGGTGCTGCACGCGGGCAAGTGGAGCCTGGCGCCGCTCTACTATCCGCCGTACGGCCCGCGCATGCGCCGCATCGCCAACCTGATGTCGCGGTGGATGGAGCGGTGGTGAGCCGCCGCCGCGCGTCGCGGGATGCGCATCCCTCGTCGCGAATCCATAAAAGGAGCTCGGATGCGGATTCGCCAACCGGTGTCATCCTGAGAGGGTGTTGCCAAACCCTCAGGCATGGAAAGAAACGATGTCATCCTGAGGGAGCGCACCACGTGTAACCAGAAGTCACACAATGACCTGCGCGCGACCGAAGGACCTTTTCGCGGCTTGCGGGGGACATGCTGCACGCCGCGGATCCGTCCCCCCGGTTGTGCCGGCAGGGTCCTTCAGTCGGCGCCAAAGTACGTCGCAGCAACAAGGTGCAGCGCGGCGCCTCCCTCAGGATGACGTCGCCTCTTCCACGCCTTCAGAGGTTTAGCAACACCCTCAGAGGGAGGCGCGCCCCCCTTTCCGTCCAGACGCACGATTGCCTGTGCGCCGACCGAAGGATCTTTACGATGGGCGCAGGGTCCTGTCGGCTACGGTGGGTCCCGCGCGAGAAGCCGCCCGTTCCCGATAAAGATTCTTCGGTCGGCGCGCTGGGGTTCGTGCGAGAAAGATGCTTACACGCGGCGCCTCCCTCAGAATGACAGCGATCGTCCCGATCCAGCGCCTCGCGGATTTCGGTGTGAAGCCATTCTATGACAGCGATCGTCCCGATCCAG
>DASQBH010000481.1:0-2720 GCA_035635315.1 Longimicrobium sp. | reverse complement strand
CCGGGCGAAAAGCGGCGCCTGTCTCCGCCGCCGCCGGCGTGGGACGCGGCATCGGACGCGGAGCTGGAGGCGCTGTGCGCGCAGGCGCAGCAGCAGCCGGGCGCCGCCACATGAACCCTTTGCGCCGCGCCTGAGCCAGCGATGCCCATCCGCTCGTTCCAAACCGGGGAAGGCGTGACCTGGCAGGTCTGGAACGTAATGCCGGGGCTGCACGCCGTTCCCGAACGGCGGGTGGGATACGACCGCCGCAGCCCGGACCCGGTGATCCGCTACGCCGGGCCCGAGCGGCGCGCCAGCGACGACCGGCGCAAGCCCTCGCCCTTTCTGTCCCCGCAGCTGGCGACGGGGTGGCTGGCGTTCGAATGCCCCACGGAAAAGCGCCGCCTTACGCCCATCCCCCAGCACTGGGAGCAGCTTTCCGAGTCCGAGCTGGCGCGCCTGTGCGACGAGGCCCGCCCCGTGCCGCCGCTTCAGCTGCCGCCGGCGCGCCGCACCGACCCTGAGTGATCCGGACGAAGGGAAAAAACGTTTCACGCAGAGCAGCGGAGGACACCTGTTCGTTCCTCTGCTGCTCTGCCTCTCCGCTGCTCTGCGTGCCAGGATCCCTTGCCTGCGCGCGGGCGGCGGCGGCGTAGAGGGGAAGGAGGACGGCGAGCAGGAGCGCGAAGTTCACGGCGGCGAACGCGGTGCGCAGGCCCAGCTTGCGATGGAACGCGATCGGCGGCTGGTAGGTGGTGCCGGGCCCCTGCAGCAGAAAGACGATGAGGGCGGCGTGGATCGGCGTGTGACCGATGACCTCCAGCTTGCCGAACACCGTAGTCGTCAAGAAGAAGACGATGGTGATGACCAGCGCCAGCGGCCGCTGCAGCAGGTTGATGATGAGCAGGTAGCCCAGGCTGAACTCCACGAACGCCGCGGCCAGCAGAAAGAAGCGCAGGTCCAGCCCCAGCGTCAGCTGTGGATGCTGGTCCAGCAGGTACAGCGCCCACTGCGGATACACGATCTTTTCCAGCGCCACCCAGCAGAGCGAAAAGCCCACGGTGGCGTACAGCGCGGGGAGCCCGGTGCCGCGGAGGCGCTCGCCGCGGGCGCGGCTCACCAGCAGGTACCAGCCGGCGCCGGCAAAGAACAGGTAGTCCAGCAGGTGAAAGGCGCCAAAGCGGACGGCGCCCAGCAGAAAGAGCGCGATCAGCCCGCCGCCCGCGACCGGCACGGTGCGGGGAAAGAGCAGGAGGAGCGCGAACAGGAACTGCAGCCAGCCGATCCACCCCGCCCACACGCGCAGCTCCGGCGCCAGCAGGGCATCCGCCTGCCACGCCAGCAGCAGCGTGGCGAATACGCCGATGCGCATCACCAGCAGCGCCTCGCCGCGGCGGGCGGCCAGCCAGTCGTTCACGCCGCGGTACCAGGCCGCCTCCTGCAGCCGCCGGTCCAGCAGCACCATCGCGCCGATCACGGCCATGCTGAGCACGGCCAGCGCGAAGAACGCCGGCGTGGCCGCCTGCCCCACCGTCAGCGGCCGGTCGGCGAAGCTGAACTCCGCGAACCACTTTACGTGCGCGTACGCCGGACGCGGCACCATCGCCGCGGCCGGCGCGGCCGCCATCCACCACCCTGCCCTCTTCCGCATCCGCATCCCCCCTTCGCTCCAGGTCCCCCGCGGCGGAGCCGCAGAGGGCGGGCCAGCGGGGGTAAACGGGCGAACGGGGCTTATGCCGAGTCCGCTAAAAGAATAAGCCTCACACAGAGTTAGCAGAGTCAACAGAGTTTTCTCGTGCCGCGCGACGATCCTCTCGCCAGGGGTCTACCCTGTTGGCTCTGTTGACTCTGTGTGAGATCACTTTTTTTCCGGTATTATACCCAATCCCGCACTTCATTGTGCACCCGGGTTTCTACTGCTGCCTTCCATGGAGGGCGCGGAGGACACACCAGTGAGACCAGATCCTGAAAGGACTTGTCTCACACGGGGTCAACGGGGTCAACGGTTTTGATCTTTACCGTTGACCCTGTTGACCCCGTGTGAGAAATGCAGTTCTGATGTTCGCCCGGATTCGGCATGAGTGCACGACGAATCGTGAGAAACGGTATTACAGGTCCAGGCGCACGCCGGCGTTGATGGAGCGGCCTTCGAGCGGCGCCCAGGCGTCCGTGGTCCAGCGCAGCTCGCGGGAGCGCGCGGGGAGCGGGAGCGGATCCCAGCGCGTCTGGCGCGCGTCCAGCAGGTTCTCGGCGTTGATGAAGACGCGCGCGGGGCCGATCCGCCGCTCCATCAGCAGGCCCACGACCAGGTAGGGCCTGCTCGTGGACCGGTACGGGTTGTCGTCCAGCGACTGGCGGCCCGTGTAGTAGAACTCCACGCCCACCCGGCCGCGGTCCTCCGCCTCCCACATCCCCACGATGCCGGCCTGGTGGCGCGGCGTGACCGGCACCTCGCGGCGGCCACCCGTCCACGGATCCGGCTCGGTGGCGCGGGTCCAGGTGTGCGTGGCGGTCACGTGCCAGGGCTCGGCGTGGTAGCGGAACAGCGCCTCCGTCCCCCACGTCCGCGTCTCGCCCGGAACGTTGGCCAGCCCCACGCGCGGGCCGCCGGGGAACGTCAACGGCACCAGTTGCAGCGCGTCGTCGATCACGGAGCCGAACACCGTCGCGTTCAGCTCCACCTCGCCGAAGGTGCGTCCCACGTCCAGCGACGCGCCGCGGGCCCGCTCCGCCTTCGCCTC
>DASQBH010000480.1:0-2271 GCA_035635315.1 Longimicrobium sp. | reverse complement strand
GTGCAGACGTACCGGGGCGCGTCGGTCCCGGTGGAGCTCTCCCCGGAGCTGCTGGAGCGGCTGCAGGCGCTGGGACGGAGCGAGGGGACGACGCTGTACATGACGCTGCTGGGCGCCTTCCAGGTGCTGCTGGGCAAGTACGCCGGCAGCGAGGACGTGGTGGTCGGGAGCCCGATCGCCGGGCGCACGCGCGGGGAGGTGGAGGCGCTGATCGGCCTCTTCGTCAACACGCTGGTGCTGCGGACCGACCTCTCGGGAGACCCGTCCTTCCGCGAGACCCTGCGGCGGGTGCGGGAGGCCACGCTGGGAGCGTACGAGCACCAGGAGGTGCCCTTCGAGAAGCTGGTGGCCGAGCTGCAGCCGGAGCGCAGCTTGAGCCACTCGCCGCTGTTCCAGGTGATGTTCACCCTGCAGGAGGCCGGGGGCGGAGGAGATGCGCTTCCGGGGCTGAAGGTCGGCGGCGTCGGTGCGACGATGGAGATCGCCAAGTTCGATCTCTCCCTAACGCTCGCGGCGACCGCCCAGGGCCTGCGCGGCGGACTGATCTACAGCACCGACCTCTTCGAGCGCGGCACGATCCAGCGGATGCTCAGCCACCTGGCGCGGGTGCTGGAGCAGGTCGCCGCGGACGCGGACCTGCGGCTCTCGCGGCTGGAGCTGCTCGGCGAGGCGGAGCGCGGGCTCGTGCTGATGGAGTGGAACCGGACGGCGGCGGAGTATCCCACCGACCGGTGCATCCACGAGCTGTTCGAGGCGCAGGCGGCGCGCACGCCGGGGGCGGTGGCCGTGGTGTTCGAGGGAACGGAGCTGACGTTCAGCGAGCTGGACGCGCGCGCGAACCGGCTCGCGCACCACCTCCGCGATCTCGGCGTGGGGCCGGATGCGCGCGTGGGGCTGTGCCTGGAGCGCGGCGTCGACGCGATCATCGGGCTGCTGGCCGTGCTCAAGGCGGGCGGCGCGTACGTGCCGATGGACCCGTCGTACCCCGTCGAGCGGCTTCGCGAGATGCTGGCGGACAGCCGGCCCGTGGTGCTGCTGACGCAGGCGTCGTTGCGGGAGCATGTCTGCTCGCCGGGTGTGCCCGCGGTCGCGCTCGACGCGGACGCCGACGCCTGGGCGGAGCGCCCGGAGACCCCTCCCGCGCTCCTGGGGCTGACGCCGGAGAACCTCGCGTACGTGATCTACACGTCGGGGTCCACCGGCCGGCCCAAGGGGGTGATGGTGCGGCACGGCTCGGTGGTGAACCTGGCCTCGGCGCTCCGGGCGCGGATCTACGCCGCACATCCCGGCCCGCTGCGGGTGGGCGTGAACGCGCCGCTGGTCTTCGACGCGTCGGTGAAGCAGATCGTGCAGCTCCTGGCTGGACACACGCTGTGCGTCCTCCCCGAGGACGTCCGCCGCGACCCCGCGGCGCTGGTGGCGTGGCTGGACCACGCGCGGGTGGACACGGTGGACATGACCCCCTCGCTGCTGCGGCTGGCGCTGGCGGAGGGGCTGGGGCGCGACGGCTCCCCGCGGTTCGTCCTGGTGGGCGGCGAGGCGGTGGACGAGGAGCTGCGCGAGCGGATGTCGCGCGTCTCCACCCGCTTCTACAACGTCTACGGTCCCACGGAGTGCACCGTGGACGCCACGGCCCGCGAGATCGGGGCGTCCGGCCCCGCGGCGGCCATCGGCGGCCCGCTGCCGAACGTGGCGACCTACGTGCTGGACCCGCGGCTGCTTCCCGTGCCCGTCGGGGTGCCGGGGGAGCTGTACGTGGGCGGGGCGGGGGTGGCGCGCGGGTACCTGGACCGCCCCGGTTCGACCGCGGAGCGCTTCGTCCCCGACCCGTTCGGCGGCGAGCCGGGCGCGCGGCTGTACCGCACGGGTGACCGGGTGCGGTGGATGGCGGACGGGACGCTGGAGTACCTGGGCCGCCTGGACGTGCAGGTGAAGGTCCGGGGCTTCCGGATCGAGCTGGGCGAGATCGAGGTGCGGCTCGCGGAGCATCCCGACGTGCGCGAGGCCCTCGTCCTGGCCCGCGAGGACATCCCCGGCGAGAAGCGGCTGGTGGCGTACGTGGTGGGCGCCGTGCACACCGACGCGCTGCGCGCGCACCTGCGGCAGAGCCTGCCGGAGTACATGGTCCCGTCCGCGTTCGTGGTGCTGGACGCGCTGCCGCTGACGCCCAACGGCAAGCTCGACCGCAAGGCCCTCCCCGCGCCTGAAGGGGACGCGTACGCGCGGGGAAGCTACGAGGCACCGCTGGGAGAGGTAGAGACGGCGCTGGCC
>DASQBH010000479.1:0-2069 GCA_035635315.1 Longimicrobium sp. | reverse complement strand
GAGCCGGCCCTTCGCCGTTCGCGGCGAGCCGTCGGATGCGGATCATTGCGCCCAGCGAGAGGATGGCCGAAAATCGGGCGCGGGGGATCCCCCTCCACGCCCGTTCGTCATCCACCCGTTCAGACCATGGCTGAATCTCCCTCGCTGGCGCTGTCACTGCTTCCGGAGACGCTGGCCGTCTGCCGGCTCGCGCCGGACGCGGAGGTGCCGGCGTGGGCGTGGACGGGCGAGCCCGCGTCGGTCACCCGCACACGCGACGAACTGTCCATCGTCTGCCGGATGGACGCGGTGCCGCAGGGAGTCCGTAACGAGGAAGGGTGGCGGTGCCTGAAGGTGGACGGGCCGCTGGACTTTGCGCTGACGGGCATTCTGGCCGCGCTTACCGTGCCACTCGCCGCCGCCGGAATCCCGCTCTTCGCCGTGAGCACCTTCGATACGGACTACCTGCTGGTGAAAGCGGAGAGCCTCGATCGCGCGATCGAAGTCCTGCGCGGGGCGGGGCACCGCGTGGCGTAACACCAGCTCCGGAAAAAGAGTAGTCTCACACAGAGTCAACAGAGTCAACAGAGTGATGCCGTGGCGAGGCGGTCCGACCTTCGCACGGCGTGGACGGTTTGATAGCGCGGACGAACTCCGGGTCCGTCGCGCGGCACGAGAAAACTCTGCTGACTCTGTTGACTCTGTGTGAGGCTTATTCTTTTGAGAGATTCGGCATCGACGAAGCCTGCGGACACGCGAAGGGCCGGCTCCGAGACGTGGAGCCGGCCCTTCGTCATCCTCACATCAAGCATGAGATGAATCGTGTTAAGCCTTTGCAGGCTTGAGGGATTCGATCTCCTTCCTCACACGATTGCACATCTCCAGCTTCTGCGCGCGGTGCATGAAGGCGCTGTCGAAGCCCATCATTGCGATGTCCACCAGCTCGTCCCAGCTGAAGCCCAGGTACTGGTGCGCACGCCAGTACTCCTCGGTCACCGTGGTGGCGCTCATCAGCCGGTTGTCGGTGTTCAGGCTGAGGATGAGGCCCTCGTCGTAGTACATGCGTAGCGGGTGCTTTTCGAAGCTCTCCACCGCGCGCGTCTGCACGTTGCTGGTCAGGCAGATCTCGATGGGGATGCGAAAGTCGTTCATGTACCGCATCAGGTCCGGGTCCTCGAACAGCCGCGTCCCGTGGCCGATGCGGTTGGCCTGGCAGTAGTGCAGCGCCTGGTGGATGGATTCCGCCCCGTACGCCTCGCCGGCGTGGATGGTGGCGGCCATGTTCTTGTTGATGACGGTATAGAACGCGTCCTTGTGCTTCTTGGCCGGGTAGTTGTACTCCGCCCCCGCCAGGTCGAACGCCACCACGCCGCGGTCCTTGTACGCCACGGTGAGGTCCGCCAGGTCGCGCGAGGTGGCGGGCTCCATGTTGCGGATGCCGCAGATGATGATGGCGGTCTCGATGCCGAAGTCCGCCTTTGCTCGCGCCAGCCCGCGCAGCGGCGCGTCCACCGTCTCGGTGAGCGGCAGCCCTTCCTGGGAGTTGAGGATGGGCGAGTAGCGGATCTCGGCGTAGCGCACGTTCTCCGCGGCCAGGTCCTCGGCCAGCTCGTAGGCGATGCGCTCCAGCGAGTCCGCCGTCTGCATCACCGAGAGGGTGATGGCGAAGCGCTCCAGGTACTCTACCAGGTTGCGCGCGTCCTGCACGTGCATGTAGTCGCGCAGCGACTCCGCGTCGCCGGCGGGCATCGGCTTGCCGTACTCCGCCGCCAGCTCCAGCATGGTTTCCGGCCGCAGGCTGCCGTCCAGGTGCACGTGCAGCTCGGCCTTGGGCAGCCGGTGAAGAAGCTCGCGGGTGACTTCGATCGCCATGATCAACCGTCCTGTGGAAATTGCCTCGAGGGCCTCGATTCCGGGATAAACACGCAGGCGGATGCACCACCGGTGCATCCGCCTGTAGAGAGGCCGTCTGGTTCGTTGCTCCGGTGGGATATTGTACAGTCTCCGCTCCGCGCGGGGAAGGCCCTCCCCCCGGCCCCTCCTCGCTCGGGACGGGGGAGTTTGTCCACAGTCCTTGTGATTGATCTAAT
>DASQBH010000478.1:0-4508 GCA_035635315.1 Longimicrobium sp. | reverse complement strand
ACTCGCGGCGCAGCTGGGCCAGGGTGCGGTCCACCTCCCGCGCCACGCGGACGGTGTTGGCGTCGGCGTTCTTGAACACCAGCAGGCCGACCGCCTCCTGCCCGTTGTAGCGGGCGATGGACTCGCGCTCGCGGAAGCCGTCCTCCACCCGCGCCACGTCGCGCAGCAGCACCTGCGCGCCCGACGAGTCCGGCCGCGCCCCCGCCCGGCGCAGCGGCACGGCGCCGATCTCCTCCGTTCCCTGCAGCTCGCCCAGGGTGCGCAGCGAGTAGCGGTAGCGCCCGCGGCGAATGGTGCCGCCGGGCGCCTGCGCGTTGGCGTTCTGCAGCGCCGTGGAGACGTCCTGCACGGTGAGCCCGAAGCTCTCCAGCCGCCGCGGGTCCACCTCCACGTGGATCTCGCGCTCCACCCCGCCCGTCACCTGCGCCAGCGCCACGCCGTCGATCTGCTCCAGCCGGCGCTTGAAGACCAGCTCGGAAAGCTCCTTGAGCCCCGGCAGGTCGCGCCCGCCCGCCACGCTCAGCGCCAGGATCGGCTCGCTGCGGGGGTCCGTGCGCAGCACGACGGGGCGGGTGGCCAGCTCGGGAAGGTTGTCGCGGATGTTGTCGAGCTTTTCGCGGACGTTGAGCGCCGCGAACTCCATGTCCGTCCCCCACGCGAAGCGCGCGGTGACGAGCGACGCGCCCTCGCGGGTCACGCTCTCCACCCCCTGCACGCCGGGGACGGTGCTGATGGCCTGCTCCACCGGCTCGGTGATGAAGCGCTCCACCTCGGCCGGGGCGGCGCCCTGGTCGGTGGTGTAGACGACGAGCCGGGGATAGGCGACGTCGGGAAGGAGGTCGATGGGGAGCCGCGCGAACGACAGCAGCCCAAGAAAGACGACGCCCAGAAAGAACATGGCCACGGCCACCGGCCGCGAGATGGCGACGCGCGGGAGCGACATGGCGGGCTACCGGACGGAAAGGGCGGGAGCGGGCGTCACCGGCGCACGGGGGTGCCGGCGCGCTCGTCCAGCGTGGCCAGGGCGGTGGCGAACTCGAAGCGGGTGCGCAGCGCGTCGCGCTCGGCGCGGGCGGCGCGCTCCACCGCGTCCGTCAGGTCGGTCAGGGTGAGCGCCCCCACGCGGTACTGCTGCTGCGCCAGCTCCAGCCGCTGGCGGTTCAGCCCCAGCGTGCGCTCGGCGTTGCGGGCGGCGCGGTAGGCGTTGTCCAGGTCCACCAGCGCGCCGCGCACCTCGCGCTCCAGCGCCAGCCGCTCGCCGCGGGCGTCCTCGGTGGCGGCCTCGCGGGTGGCGCGCGCCGACTGCACCTGGTACGAGGTGCGGTATCCGCTGAACAGCGGCACCTGCAGCTGCAGGCTGATCCCCATGTTCTGGTCCAGCGGATTGGGGGACACCAGCCCGGCGTAGTCGGAGTAGCGCTGGTCGCGCCCCATGCTGGCGCCTATGGACAGGCGCGGCAGGCGCGCCGTGCGCGCCGAGGCGAAGCGCGCGTCGGCCTGCACCACCGAAAGGTCCACGCGCTGAATGCGCGGGTGCGACGAGAGCGCGGCGGCCACGATGGCCTCGCCGTCCAGCGTGGCGGGGTCGAACATCTCGCCCGGCTCGTCCGTCAGCCGCAGCCAGCCGCCCTGGATGACGCCCATGGCCTGGCGCAGGTCCAGCTGCCGGGTGCGGGCTTCGCCGCGGGCGCGCTCCAGCGCCTGCTCCTGCTCGGCGACCGCGACCTCGGCGCCCAGCACGTCCAGCGGCCCGCGCACGCCCACGCGCACCAGCGCCTGCGTCACCTCCAGGCGGTCGCGCGCGGCGGCCATGAGCGCCTCTTCCAGGCGGATGGTGCGGTCGGCGCGCACGGCCTCCCAGTAGCGGCGGGCCACGTCGGCGCGCATGCGGATCTCCTCGCTCCCCACGCGCGCCGCGGTGGCCTCTTCGCCCGCGCGCGCGGCGCGAAGGTCGCGGCGCCGCTGCCCGCCGTCGAACAGGCTGAAGCCGCTGAGCGAGAGCGACTGCTCCATGCTGCTGCCGTTGCTCTCCAGCACGCCCTCGGGGCGGCGCACCACCTCGCCGTACTGTCCCATCCCCGTCAGCTGGCGTCGGTAGCTGCCAGACGTCCGCAGGCCCAGGCTGAGCTCCGGCAGAAACGCGCCGCGGGCCCGCCGCACGTCGGCCCGCGCCGTGCCCACCTCGGTAAGGGCGCGGCGGTACGCGGGGTTGTGCTCCTGGGCCGTGGCCAGCGCCTGCTGCAGCGAAAGCGGCTCGCCCTGCGGCTGGGCCTCCTGCGCGTGCAGGTGCGCGGGTGCGGCCAGCAGCAGGGCGATCAGGGCGAAGGTGCGATTGCGGGTCATGCGTGGACCGGGATTGGAGAGGTCGATGTCGAAAGGGCCGCCGATCCTGTCGGCGGATGCCGCGCGAACGGATGGCCCTCTGGATCCGGGCCGGTGGATTGGGACCGGTGGATCCAGATCAGTGGATCAGCGCCCGCGGGTCCGCGCGATACAGATGCGAACGTGTGCGGCGTCCCACGCACCGGTGCGTCGGCAACACGGGCCGTTGCCGCCGGGCTCGGTCGGAGCGAATGAATTCGCGGCAACGACTTCACGCTGTCCGCCTGCGCGGACACGGCGGCCCGGCCGTGTGCGGCGTCCCATGCGCCTGCGCGTCCGCAACCGGCGGTCGCCGCAGGGCCGGTGCACGGATCAGGTCACGAGCATGCCGAGAGTAGATTCCTCGGTCGCGCGCCGGGTTCTGCACGAGGGGCCGCGTTCGGCGCGGCGCTCCCTCGGAATGACAGAGGGGTATCGCCGGGTGTTTTGCCGTTGAAGCCCCGCGCAGTTTGCGGGGCTTTCCGCAGTTCCAGCCGCGGGTTTACCCGCCCGGGAGACGGCGTGCCGGCGACGCTCCATCACACCATCACACCATCACACCATCACACCATCACACCATCACACCATCACACCATCACACCATCACACCATCACACCATCACACCATCACACCTTCACCTACTGCGGCCGTCCGCCTTCCTTCTTCGCGTCCTCCACCAGACGAACCCGGGCATCGTGGATCAGCGTGTAGTGGCCCTCGGTGAGCACGATCTCGCCGGCCTTCACGCTGTCGGTCTCCACGCCGTCGGAGAGGATCTCCACCATGCTCTCGTTCTGCAGCCCGGTGGTCACGTAGCGCCACTTGGCCAGCCCGTCGGCGCTCCCCGGCTCGTAGACAAAGAGCATGGAGCGGCGGTCGCGCTCCAGGATGGAGCTGCGGGGAACGAGCACGCGGTCGGCGTAGCGCTGCGCCTGCAGCGAGACGCGGGCGTACATGCCGGGAAGGATGCGGCCGCCGGGGTTGCTCACCAGCACCGTGACCCGCGCGGTGCGGGTGCCGCTCTCCACGATGGGGTTGATGGTCTGCACGCGGCCGGTGAACGACTCGCCCGGAAAGGCGGCGAAGCTCACGTTGGCGGTGCGCCCGGGCGCCAGGTGCGAGATCTCGCTCTCCAGCACCTGCACCTCCACCCGGATCGGGTCCAGCGACACTACGGTCATCAGCTCCGCGCCGCGGTCCACCCACTGGCCGGGTACCACCTTGAGCGTGGCCACCCGCCCGGCGAAGGGCGAGGCGGTGCGGATGCGGGTAAGGTCCAACTGCGCACGGCGCAGGCGCACCTCGGCCGCCGGCACGCCGCTGCGGATGCGGGCCGCCGCCAGCCGTTCGTCGCGCACCTTCGCGTCCTCGATGCGGTCGTCCAGCAGCGTGGCCTCGCGCAGCTTGTTCTGCGCATCCGCCAGCGCCGCCTGGGCCTCTTCCACCGCCAGCGCGTACTCGGCGCCGTCCAGCCCCACCACCGTCTGTCCGTTGCGCACGGGGTCGCCCTCGCGCACCCCCAGCGAGACGATGCGGCCGGCCACCTGCGCCACCAGCACCGCCTTCTGCCACGCCTCGGCCTGCCCCGCCGCGCTCACCGACATCACCAGGTCGCCGCGCACGGCGGGGGTCCCCTGCACGGGGATGGCGACGTCCGTGGCAAAGGTCCCCGACGCGGAGGTCTGCACCAGCGGCGCGGTGGTGTCCCTGGCCGTCTCGCCGGAGGCGGCGTCCGCGCTCTGGATGCGTCCGTAGACGGCGATCCCGCCGGCGGCGAGAACGACCGCGGCGACTGCGGAGGTGGTGAGAGTGCGTCGGGAAGGCATCATGCTCACGCGGCGAAAATGCGGGGGAAGGATTCGGCCGGAAGTAGTCGGAGCAGGACCGTAAATCTAACCGGGGCAGCGATTAACCGCAATCGGTCGGCAAAGGCGCGCGCCCTCCGGCATCCCCCTCCCCCAAGCGGCCACGGGGAGTAGATACCGGCCGTGGCGCGAACAGTTGCCGGCCTCCCCGCGGCTTCATGGAACCCTAACCCAACCGCAGGTTTCCACCTCCTGTGGGTGGATGCCGATGCGGACCCCACACGCACACCCAATCCATTCGCCGCCACGCGTCTCACCACATCTTCTCAAGCTGGAAGCAC
>DASQBH010000477.1:0-7132 GCA_035635315.1 Longimicrobium sp. | reverse complement strand
GCTGGGGCTGCCGGACCGCCGCGACGTGCCCCGCATCATCCTGCTGGGGCTGCTGGGCAACGTGCTGTACCAGATGTGCTTCATCCTGGGGCTGGACCGCAGCCGGGCCGGGCACGCCAGCGTGCTGCTGGCGCTCACGCCCATCATGACGGCCTTCCTCTCCATGCGCACGGGCCACGAGAAGCCGGGCCCGCGCACCTGGGGCGGCGCGTCGCTCTCCATCCTGGGGATCGCGCTGGTGAGCGGCGCCAGCATTCGCGTGGAGGGGACCAGCGCGCTGGTGGGCGACGCCATCCTGGTGACGGCGTGCGTGGCGTGGTCGGTGTACACGGTGGGCGCGCGCCCCATCGTGCGGCGCTACGGCTCCGTGCGCACGACCGCGTGGACGCTGTGGTGCGGCGCGGTGGGGCTGGTGGCGTTGGGGACGCCGGCGCTGCTGCGGCAGGACTGGGGTTCCGTCGGCGCGGAGGCGTGGGGGGCGGTGGTGTTCTCGGCCACCTTCGCCATCGGCCTGGCCTACCTGATCTGGTACCGCGGCGTGGAGCGCATCGGCAACACGCGCACGGCCATCTTCAGCAACCTTACCCCCGTCGTCGCCCTGTTCGCCGGCGTGGTGCTGCTGAACGAAAAGCCGGCGGCGCTGGCGCTGCTGGGCGCGGCGCTGACCCTCGGCGGGGTGATGATTGTGCGGACGGACCCGGGGTCTGCGCGGTGAACGGGTAATGCCGAATCCGGCGAAACTGTCATTCTGAGGGAGGCGCCGCGCAACGCCCTCCTTCCCGCTGGAAAGCCTGGCGCCGACCGAAGAATCTTTACGCTGGGCGGCAGAATCTATCCCCTCGCACGCTGTTCCCCGGGCATCGCCGGGGAGGGGCTGCGCGGGGGCGGCGGAGCGGATCAGGGGACGGGGATGGATACGCCGACCGTCGCCGCGGGCGGGGCGGGGGAGCGGATGGGGGTGCGGAAGGGCTGCCAGTGGTCGCGGGCGAAGATGGAGCCGCCCGCGGCGCCCAGCCCCAGGCCCAGCGCCCCGCCGCCGATGCTGGTGACCAGGGTGGCGCCCACGAAGTTGTCGTCCTTGCGCTCCATGGAGATCAGCGGGCCCAGGACCACGCCCGTCGCGAAGCCCATGAACAGCCCCGCCACCGCCCAGCGCCGCACCGACCGGCGCCGGTCGAAACCCTCGTTCTTCAGCAGCCGCTCCACGCTCTGCAGCGGCGCGGCGTAGCGCGTTCCGGTCGCCGCCTCGCGCACGGCCAGGCTGTCGGTGCGGTAGACCAGCAGCTCGCCCTCCACCAGCCGCGGGCCCCACTCCGAAGCCAGTACGCGCACCGTGTCGCCGGGCTCCAGCGTGTGGCCGTTGCCCTGCGCGGCCGCGTGCACCGGCAGCAGGAGGGTGATGGCGAGCAGCAGCAGGGTGCGGAGGGGGGACGCAGGCATCGGATTTCGGCGGATCGGATGAAAGGGGCGGGGATGATGCCGGACTCGCGGGGGCATCGCGCGCGTCAACATCCCACGCGGCGGCGGTTTTCACAAGATGGATGCTACGCCAGGTGCTTCTGCTCGCCGACGGCGTACGCCTCGCGCAGCAGGGCATCGAGCTCGTCCGTCAGCTCCGCGGGGGAGTGCAGCCGAAAGAAGTGCACGTGGTTGCGCGGCGAAAGCGAGTCGATGCGGCGAAAGACGGGGCTCTCCACGCGCCGCGCCAGCACCAGGTGCCCATCCACCCACCCGCGCCTGGGCACGGCGGCGGCGAACGACATCCGCACCTGAAACGCGATGCGCGTCTTTTCCGGCAGCACGCGCACGGGGCCGCACGCCTGCACGCGCGCGAGCAGCGCGTCGAACAGCGCGCGGATCTGCGGCGGCTTGCCGGCGAAGTGCGCCTCGAGGTCGTGGCGGCCGCACGCGTGCGGCTGGTTGCGGTTGGCGAACGCGCGGCCGCACTCCGCGCACGTCCACAGCTCACGCGTGGGGCTCGTCATGCCCCGCACGATGCGCGCGGCGGGCGGCGGGGACAAGAGACTTGCGGACGGTGGCATGGAGAACGCACCGTGGCACGGCGCCGGCCCACTCGGGGCGCGGCGGGCGGGCTGATGCCACCACGGAGGGCGCATGGCGGACGTGAACACGCGCGGACCGGGCCGCGCCAACAGCGGGTCCACGATGCTGCTGGGCCTGCTGCTGCTGGTCGTGCTGGTGCTGGTGGTGTGGCTGGTGATGCGCGGCGACGGCGAAGAGGTCGACGTGGAGGTGAACGTGCCGCAGGTGGAGGCGCCCGAGGCCCCCGACGTGGAGGTCAAGAGCGACGACGGCAAGTAGCGCTGCCTCGCTGAATGCGGACGCGGCGGAGGGCCATCCCTCCGCCGCGTCCGCTTTTTCGTAAGTGCGATCGTGGGATGACCGTCCGGGAAGCTGCTTTGGGATTCACGAAGAAGCATGTCATCCTGAAGGAGCGCACACACACCACTGTCGTGAACACAGCCGCATGCGCGCGACCGAAGGATCTTCTCTCCGCCTGTGTGGGGCATGATCGTCGGCGGAGATCCAGCCTCTCGATTCCGCAGGCAAGGTCCTTCGGTCGGCGCCAACGTATTTCGTATCGGCAGGCTGCGGCGCGGCGCCTCCCTCAGAGGGTGTTGAGAAACCGGAATCAATGAACCAGTCATCCTGAGGGAGCCGCGCGCAAGTCCTTCGCTTTGCTTGATCCATGGCGGCGACCGAAGGACCTTGCCAGCCCAAGCCAGGGCTGAATCTGTGCCGACGAGCCTGCCCCACGATGTCGGAAAGAAGGTCCTTCGGTCGCGCGCAAGCGGTTGTGCAGGTTCAGGTTACCGCGCGGCGCTCCCTCAGGATGACTTGCCTTTGCTTTCAGGGGTAAAGAAGGTTTTTCGACACCCCCTCAGGAAGCCATGCTTTCGATTTCCGGATTACGTATGAAGACGGGGAGAGCGCGGCGCGCCCTCCCCGTTTTCATTCCCCCGCGCGGTCAGCGGCGGGAGCCCGGCTCCTCCGGCATGTCCGCCGGCACGAAGGAATCGCGGACGCGGGCGACCAGCGACTCCTGCTCCGGCTCGTGCTCGCCCATTCCCATGAAGACCAGGGTGTAAAGGATTCCATCCACGACGGTCAGGCAGGTCCGAATCCATCCCGCTTCTCCCGCGATCCGGCTGTGCGCCCACATCCACCCCGCCTTCTCCCCGCCCAGCGTCCCGATCTCCAGCGTCATGTCGATGAGCGGGTACCGGGTCGCTCGCGCGGCGTTCCCCTGCAGCATGTCCAGAAGAAGGGAATCCGAGGCCATGACCCGTTCCGTCAGGATGCGCCGCGCCTCGGCTTCGGACATGGACGCCGGCCGCGTCTGGGCCGCGACCAGGTCGAACGCGCTCACCATGATGACGGTCTCCTCGTCCGGGTCTTCCAGGGACAGCACGTCCCCTTCCAGGTCCGTGCTCCACCCCTCCGGCACGCCGATGCTGTACGGAACGGGCTCGCCCACCACCGGGGCCAGCGGCTGGGCGCCGGCCTCACGCGCGAGGCCCAGCGTGAACGCAAGAAGCAGCAGGAGGCGAGTGCGAAGCCGGCCGGGATGGATGCGCATGCGGAGTTCCGTCATGGGGAAGGAGATGATGACGAGAACAATATGCATGAAAAAACCTGCCGTTTGCACCCCGCGCGCCTGGTGCCGGCCCACCGTTGCCGGCTGGCACCTTCGATCGCGCGCCAGAGCCTTTGCATCAGCGGATTCTGGAGCGGCGCTCGCCCAGGAAATCATCGACGCTGGGATCGGCGTCACCGCGACCGTTCGATCCGCCGGATCGTGGAGCCGCGGGCGCGCGTCCGGACCGTGGCCGCGGGGGGCGCGTCGGCCAGGATGAAGGACTCGTGGATGCGGGCGATGAGCGGCGCGCGGCGTTCGGCGTTCTCGGCGTAACCGCCGAACATCAGCATGTAGACGATTCCGTCCTTGACCGTGACGTACGTCTCGATCACGACCTCGTGCCCGCAGCTGCACGTCGTCCGGCCGCGCATCCACCCTGACCGCTGTCCGCCCAGCGTCCGGATCTCCTTCACCACGTCGCTCAGCTCGAGGTTCTGCTCCCGCGCACCCTCCTCCATCATGGCGAGCAGCAGGGAGTCGGAGCCGATGACGACGTTCGTCAGGATGCGACGCGCCTCCGCTTCGGAAACGGGGAGCGGATCCTTGTCCTCCGCCATCATGTCCATCGCGGCCACGACCACGATGAAGTCGTCGGTCTCGGCCTGCAGCATCTCGCCGTCGCCGGAGATCCTGGCCAGGGCCGGCAGCTGGATCTGGTACGGAACGGGATCGCCCACCCTGGAGACGAGCGTCTGGGTCGCGGCTCCGGGAGCGAGCGCCAGCATGGCGGCGCCGAGCATGGCGGCGAGAAAGACGCGGCGCAGGAAGGTAGAATCGGGATGCATGGGATGCTCTCATTGAAGCGGGTGGATGCAGAGGCTCCGGATGAGCTCCGGCCGCCGGGTGGCCCCCCGCAGTGCAGAGCCGGAGCCGTGACCGGCATTCGCCACGCAAGTCCCGATCAGCAAACCAGTTATCCATACCCGCAGCGCGATTCGACTCGCACCCGGTCGGGACACGCAGGGATCACATCGGGACAATCTTTCCTCATCCAATCCGCAGAAAACCGAGCGCAAGGCCTTTCATCGTCCGCGAATCCGCCGAGATCGACATCCCCCGCGCCGCGCGTCTCCTCTCCAGAAGCGCACATCCCTGGATGTACGGCAGTCCCGTCCATCCACGGACTCGATTCGATTGAATCAATCCTGGTGCGGTCGTGCTTCGCGGATGAATGGAGCCAACGCCGCGGGGGAGGGTTGCCGCGGTTCACGGAGAGGGAGAGAGACGATGAGACGCATCCACTCGCGCGCCGCTGGGCGCACATCGGGGTAGCTGCTAGCGACAGCGGACTTCGCGCGGAGACACGAAGTCGCGAAGGAGGGCGCGGAGAGCGGCGGCAACGCTCTCCGCGGCCTCCGCACTACCACGGCAGGAAGACCGAGCCGTGGATGCCCTTCACCAGCGCCTGGTGTGGTTCCGGGCCGCCGCCGGGGACGGTAAAGGCGAGCATGTACATGATGCCGTCCTTTACCGTCGCGCGCATGTCGAGCCAGCCGCCCGCCCCCCCATCCTCGAAGCGGCCCCGGACGCACGCTGCCCGCTTGCCGCCAAGCAGCCCGATCTCGCGCACCACGCTCCCCAGCTCCAGCTTTCTGCGGGTGAGCTCTTCGTCCAGCAGCGCGAAGAGAACCGCGTCAGACCCCATGATCATGCTGGTCAGGATGCGCCGCGATAAGTCCTTGCGCTCGGGGACGGGGCCCGACTGGTCCTCCATCAGGTCCTTCGCGACGGCCACGACCAGGAGCTCGCCGATCCTGGCGGACAGCATGCCGGGGCTGGACTCGATCTGCGCCTCCGCGGGCAGGGCGATCTCGAAGGGGATGGGACCGCCCTTCCGTACGACCAGCTTGCGGGCCGCCACCCAGGACGCCAGGCCGAGCAGCGCGCCGAGGTACGCCAGCATCGAACGCAGCGGTGTGGAACGGTTGAGCATGGAAGGTCTCGTGCAGGCGGTGAGTCGAATCCGGAGAGCCTCCGGCGACCTTTGAATTCTCCCATTGCAGAGCCGGAGCCGTCCCCGCCGCTGGCACCGCAAGAAGTGACCTGCACACGAGTTGTGCGGTATCGACCCACGCTCGCGCATCCCATGGCCTCCTGGGATTGGGGCACGACCGGATCACATTGAGACAATGCTTCCACACCAGGCCACGAGCGACGGCGCACAAGCGATACGCCTCCGGGGCGCAGCAGATCGGACTTCTGTTGATGTGGACGCGCCACGAAACACAGCCTCACCCGCGCGTGCGGGTGAGGCTGTGTTTCGGTCGATGGCGACCGGCTAGTGCGTGCCCGTCGAGGGAGCCAGGTCCTGCCGCACGCGTGGCTTGGCGGTGCGCGGCTTCTCGGGCCGGCTGCCGCCGCTGATCCAGTCGCCTATGCCGCGCAGCGTGCGGTCCACCCATCCGCCAAAGTTGTCCGGGTGGATGGGGCAGTGCTCGATCGGCTCCGTGCCGGGGATGAAGTACTCCGTCCGCACGTCCTCGCCCGGGCAGCCGGCACCGGCCAGCTTGCCCGAGGTGCGGTCGATGGAGGCCGTCACCAGGTCCGACGGCGCCGTCCACGCGCTGGGCGCGCCGTGGTTCTGGTAGTAGCTCGCCAGCGCCTTGCCCCACACCGGCGCCGCCAGCCCGCCCCCCGACGCGTTGGTCAGAATGCGCTGCGGCCGGTCGAAGCCCAGCCACACCCCCGCCACCACGTCGGGCGTGGCGCCCACGAACCACACGTCCGCCGCCTCGTTGGTGGTCCCCGTCTTTCCCGCCGCGGGAACGCTCCAGGGCAGCCCGCCCGTGCGCACGCCGCTGCCGGTGCCGTGGTCCACCACGTCCCGCATCAGCGAATTGGTGAGGAAGGCGACGGAGGGCGACATCACGTAGCGCCGCGTGGTCCGGGCCTCCCACAGCACGCGGCCCTGCGCGTCCTCCACCCGCCGGATGAGCCGCGGCTTGACCGCCATCCCCCCGTTGGCGAAGGGCGCGTACGCCGCCACCAGCTCGATGGGGATCACGTCCGCCGCGCCCAGAAAGGTGGAGGGATACGGCTTGATGGGCGTGGTGATCCCCAGCTCCCGCGCCTGCGCCACCACGCTGGCCGCGCCCACGCGCTGCCCCAGGTTCACCGCCGCGCGGTTGGACGAAAGCCGCAGCGAGCCGCGCATGTCCATCGTCACCGAGTCTGCCACGTGGTCCGCGGGATAGTACCCCAGCGAGTCTCCCCCGCCAGCGATCCCCGGCCCGATCAGCGGCTCCGTGATGGGGATCCCCTTGGCCAGCGCGGTGGAGTAGACGATCGGCTTGAACGCCGAGCCCGCCTGCCGCTTGGCCTGTGTCACCCGGTCGAACTGGCTGATGGCGTAGTCGCGCCCGCCCACCAGCGCCAGCACGTCGCCGTCGTCCGGGTCAAGCGCCACGAACAGCCCCTGCAGGCAGCGGTCGGGGTTGGCCACCCGCTCGCCGCCGCACGACGTGCCGCGAA
>DASQBH010000476.1:0-2795 GCA_035635315.1 Longimicrobium sp. | reverse complement strand
GATCTCGCATCCGGACGATCAGTCAGGGGCGGAGAAGAACACCTCGCGCAGAGACATGGAGGGCGCGGAGGACCCATGGTTCCTCCGCGCCCTCCGCGCGTCCGCTCTGGATCGCTCCGGTCCGATGCCCCGCCTCGTGGCACGCGCGGGCCGGATCAGCTCGCCGGCCCGCGCGGACCCCTGCGCGGCTGCAAGGCCGCGGATCAGGGATTCGGCTGATCCTGCTGCAGCCGGCGTATCATCTGCGCCGCGTGCGTGTTGCCTGGGTCCAGCTCCACCGCGCGGCGGTAGCTCTGGATCGCCCGCTCCCGGTCTCCTGCCGCCGCGTACGCCTCACCCAGACTGTCGTACACGTTGGCCGAGGCCGGGTACTCCTCCACGTTCCGCTGAAAGAGCCGGATGGCGTCGGCCGTCCGCCCCATGGCCAGGAACCGGTACCCCAGCGAGTTCAGCAGCGACTCGCCAAACGCCTCGCGGGGATAGCACCCTTCGAGATCCTGATACACCCGCAGCCCCGCCTCCGCGCCCCCCTCGCGCACCTGCCGCTCCACCGCCAGGCGCACCGCGCGCGAAGGCGCATCGTAGCGCTCGTAGCCGATCCAGCGCACGCTCGCGTGCTCCGCGTCGCCGAACGGACGCAGCCTGTCCAGCACCGCGCCCACGATGCCGAGCCCCGTGGTGCTGTTGGCGAAGTACACCACGCCGGAGCGGGTGGCCGGGTCCGCCATCACGAACGCGGTGAAGCCCGAGTTCGAGTTGTCGCCGTGGTGCCAGACCCGCCGGGCCACGCCGTCCCCTTCCAGCGCCCAGCCCAGCCCCCAGTCCACCCCGTCGGCCGCGTGGACACGCGGCGTGAACATCAGCCTCGCCGTCTCCGGGCGCAGCCCCACGCCGCTGAGGACGGCGGCCAGGAACCGCCCGTAATCGCCCGCGGTGGTCTGCAGGGTCGACGCCCGCGCGGTGGCCGGGCGGGTGGGCGTGCGGAGTTCGCCGTAGCCGCCGTGCCCGACCGCCGCATTGGCGCCCAGCCGGTCGCTCCACACGTAGGCGCTCCGGCGCATCCCCAGCGGCCAGAAGACCTCGTGGTCCATCAGCGCACCGAAGGGGGTGCCGGTGACCCGCTCCAGAACCCTGCCCAGGTACAGAAAACCCTCCCCCGAGTAGCGGAAGCGTTCGCCCGGCTCAAAGGCGAGCGCCGGCCGGTCATCGCCGATCAGCTCGTTCTGCAGCCCCGTGGTGTGGCTCAGCACCATCCGCGCGGTCATGCGGCGCGCCCGCGGGTCGGCGGCCAGCTCCGGGACGGGAAGGTAGTCCCAGAGCGGCCGGTCCAGGTCGATGACGCCCCGGTCGGCCAGGCGCAGCGCGGCGTAGGCGAGCACCGTCTTGCTGAGCGAGGCGGCCTCGAACACGGTGTTCTCGTCCACCGGCCGCGGATCCGCGGCGCCGCGGACGCCGAAGCCCTGCGCGTGGCGCACCCTCCCCGTCTCCACTACGGCCACGGCCATCCCGGGCACGCCCCCGCTGTCCATCAGGGCCGGAAGGCTCCGCGCCAGGCTCAGCCACGCGCCGTGCGACGGAGGCGGCCCGGCCGTGCGCCGCATCGCCTCCCGCCCCTGCCCCGCCGCGGACGCAGCCGTCAGGCAGACGAGAGCGGCATGCAGGAGGAGCGATACTCCAGCCGCGGAAGATCGGGACATGAGGCGACCCAGGACCGGGGGGAGAGGCACCAGCGATTCCCCTCTCCGACGCTCGCCCGAGCAGGATGGTTGGGACGCAGTTGCGAGACCCCGATCGCTCCGAGCGATCAGAATCGCAGTAGGGCGGTTTGTCTGATGCGCGGGTTGGACCTGCCGCGGGTGCGCTGCCGCTGGACGAGTCGCGTCCTGGCGCGGCTCCGCTATCGCTGCAGTCGGTTGCGCGTGCGCGAGTGCCGGCCCGTCCGTGCAAGTTTCGCAGCGAGCTGGCGCGGGTGCCCAACGGTGGTCAGTAGAGACGGGACTACCTTGAACCTTCTACTGTGCCCCACCTGCACTCCCAGGATTACGAATTGTCGATTCCGGTGGAGGGGGAGACGGGCGGGCTCCCCTCGGCAGGTATCAGTGACAGCGCCTTCACCCGCGGCTGGAAAACCCGATAGAGTTCCTCGAGCCGACTCAGGAGCCACTCATGGAGTTCTGGCCATGTTTCCCGGTCCCGCAGATCGGCGGCACGCCTCACGAACACGCGAGCGGACCGGATTCCTGGGGGATTATGCCACACAAGGTTGTAACCAAGCTCTTGCTCGATCCCGTCCTTCTCGGCCGCTACACGGGAAAAGTAGCCGTGCGCCGGATCCGCGGTGATCGCAAACTCAGCGCGAACCTCGTTGCGCTCGTAGCTCCCGGACTCGGAATCCCACAGTGACGCGACTGCGCTCAAACCAAAACCTGACCGCCCGATCGCGATATTCATCCAGTGCTGAGGCAATGGTTTTGTTGGGCGAATCGTGCTCCCTCTTCGCAGTACTAATTCACGAAACCGCGTCCAGAATTCGAGTTGCAGCTCTTTGGCGACCGTGAGATCGACCCGTGCGGCGCCCTCCGCGACCGTCTTAGACCAGTTGTTCGGTTTCGACACGACGTTGAACTTCGGAGCAACGGGTGAGTCGCCGATCCTCCACAGCTCGACCTCGAGGCCGAAGAAGTTGATCCTGCTGTCCGTGATTTCGTTCAGCCAGTCAAGCGCGGCTCGATGCTCCTCCGTAAACGGATTAGCGATCCAGACGACTGTGACAACCTTTAATCCCGCAGCATACG
>DASQBH010000475.1:0-4159 GCA_035635315.1 Longimicrobium sp. | reverse complement strand
GGGCGCCCCCCTCCCCGGCCCTCCCCCGCAAACTGCGCGGGGGAGGGAGAATTCGATCCCGCGTCGAACTGGTTCGAAGCGTACTGCACTCTCCGCACACCAACCCCTCGCCCGCAGTTTGGGGGAGGGGTCGACCGCCGTCGCGAGGAACGAGCGAAAGGCCGGTCGGGGGAGAGGGCCCCGCGGGAACGCGATGGGGCAGTTCGATCTCCTCCCCTCTTCCCGCGCAGTTTGTGGGACGTCGGCTGAGAGCCTCGATTGTGACCGATCTTCCGAAAGTTCGTTTGCGGATGGGCGACGGGGTGCTATTGTGTCAGCCGGTCATCCGGGCATCCCCCAATGCCTTCATCCGGCCGCTCACTCCCGGAGCGGCGAAAGCGGACGTGCCGCGACCCATCCACCGAACCTGATGATCTACTCGCTGCTGCCTTCCGCGGACCAGAACGCCACGCCGGGCTCCCCCGCGCGCGACGCCCTGCGGGAGAGCGAGGCGTACTTTCGCTCGCTGGTGGAGAACGCGCGCGACGTCATCCACGTCCTCAATCCCGACCGCACCACCCGCTACATCACGCCGTCCGTAAAGCGCCTGCTGGGGTGGGAGCCGGAGGAGCTCATCGGCCGCAGCGTGCTGGAGATCGTCCATCCGGACGACATAGAGCCGGCGCTGGCGGAACTGCGGACGTCGCACGGCTCGACGGGCTCGGGGTTCGCCATCGAGGTGCGGGTGCGCCACAAGGACGGCACCTGGCGCATCTTCGAAGGGGTGATGCGCAACCTGCTGGAGGACCCCGTCGTCCAGGGCGTGGTGGTCAACTCGCGCGACATCACCGCGCGGCGGCAGCGCGAAGAGCAGGTGCAGCGGCTGGCGGCCATCCCGCAGGAAAGCCCCAACCCCATCATCGAGTGCGACCTGGCGGGGCACCCCACCTACGTGAACCCCGCCGCCCAGGCGCTGCTGGCCGAGATGGGCCTGGAGTCGCCGCTGCGGCTGCTGCCCACGGACCACGTGCGCATCATCCGCGGGTGCGTGGGGAGCGGGCAGGGCGCGCGGGGAATCGAGGCGCCCGTGGGCGCGCGCGTGCTCTCGTGGACCTACCACCCGCACGCCGCGCTGGGCGCCGTGCACGTCTTTGGCGAGGAGGTGACGGAGCGCAAGCGGGTGGAGGGGCGGCTGCTGCACCAGGCGCTGCACGACCCGCTGACGGGCCTTCCCAACCGCCACCTGTTCATGGAGCGCCTGGGCGCCGCGCTGCTGCGCTACCACAGGCGCGAAGGCGGGCTGTTCGCCGTGCTCTTTCTCGATCTCGATCGCTTCAAGGTGGTGAACGACTCGCTGGGCCACCACGTGGGCGACGAGCTGCTGCAGGTGGTGGGCGACCGCCTGCGCGCCTGCGTGCGGACCACGGACACCGTGGCGCGCTTTGGCGGCGACGAGTTCGCGGTGCTGCTGGAGGAGCTGGTGGGCCTGGACGAGGCCACGCACATCGCCGAGCGGCTGGGACAGGCCGTGGCCGCGCCCATCAACCTGAGCGGCTACGAGGTGTTCAGCTCCGCCAGCATCGGCATCGCGCTGTGCTCGGGGGGGATGGAGCGGCCGGAGTACCTGCTGCGCAACGCCGACGTGGCCATGTACCGGGCCAAGGGCGCCGGCGCCAGCCGCTACGAGGTGTTCGACCGCACCATGCACGCGCAGGCGCTGGAGCGTCTGCAGATGGAGACGGACCTGCGCCGCGCCCTGGCCCGCGGCGAGTTTCGCCTGCGCTACCAGCCTATCGTCTCCCTCTCGCGCGGCACCATCACGGGGGTGGAGGCGCTGCTGCGCTGGGAGCACACGGAGCGCGGCCTTACCTCGCCCGGCGACTTCATCCCCGTGGCGGAAGAGACGGGGCTCATCCTGCCGCTGGGCGCGTGGGTGCTGACGGAGGCGTGCCGGCAGCTGGCGGAATGGCGGCGCGAGTTTCCGCAGGCGCGCATCGCGCTGAGCGTGAACCTGTCTGCCAAGCAGTTTGGCCAGGCGGACCTGGTGGAGCGCATCCGCGCCGCGCTGGACGAGGCGGGGCTGGACCCGCGGCACCTGAAGCTGGAGATCACCGAGAGCGCCATCATCGACCACCCCGGCAGCGCCGGCGCCATGCTGCGGCAGCTCAAGGAGTCGGGGATCCAGGTGCAGATGGACGACTTTGGCACCGGCTACTCGTCGCTGAGCTCGCTGCACTCGCTGCCGCTGGACGGGCTCAAGATCGACCGCAGCTTTGTGAGCCGCATGCCCGAGGACCGCGCCACCATGCAGATGGTGCGTACCATCGCCCTGCTGGCGCGCGGGCTGGACCTGGCGGTGATCGCCGAGGGTGTGGAGACGCAGGCGCAGCTGGACGAGGTGCGCGCCATGGGGTGCGACTACGCGCAGGGCTACCTCATCGCTCCTCCGCTGGACCCCGAAGGCATCCGCGCCCTGCTGGCCGAGGATCCGCGCTGGTGACCTGGGCGGGGGCCGGCGCCCCGGGCTAAAGCCCGGGGCTAAGACGGCCATAAGCCCCGCCCTGGGCTCGCGGAGCTCGCCCGGCGGGGCTTCACCCGCTCGGGTCGTCACAGGCCGGCGCGCCTGGACCACCGTGCGCGAATGGGGTGAGTCCCGGACGCACTCCGCACCATCGGACGCGAAGCCCCGCGCAGTTTGCGGGGCTTTTCGCTTTTCCAGCTGCGGGTTCACCCGCTCGGGGCGAGGCCGGCGGCAACGCGCCATGGCCGGCCGTGGCGAATGAATTCGCGGCTTGGACAACGCAATGTCCGCCTGCGCGGACCGCTCGTGCCGGATTCGAAGTGAGTGCACACCAGCAGGTGCCGTCGCAGTTGAAGCCCCGCGCAGTTTGCGGGGCTTTCCGCTTTTCCA
The DNA here is from genome assembly GCA_035635315.1 of Longimicrobium sp. GTDB lineage: Bacteria > Gemmatimonadota > Gemmatimonadetes > Longimicrobiales > Longimicrobiaceae > Longimicrobium. The sequence goes on along the minus strand of DASQBH010000475.1, from coordinate 1,269 downwards.
GCCGCGGGTTCACCCGCCCGGGACGCGCCCGGCCGGCGACACACCATCACACCATCACACCATCACACCATCACGGCCCCCTCCCGCACGACATCCTTGCCCGCCCGCCCTCCGCCGTTTATCCTGTCCACCCCGTTCACCTCCCAACACACAATCCCGGAACCCTCAACCCTCGACCTCCAATGTCGACCGCTTTGCCGTGCCCGGAATCCTCGTATCCAGCCCACCGCACTTTCGCGCCTTCGCGTGCATGGCTGGCTCATTCGGAGTGGCTGTGCGGGAGGTCCGCGTGATCGCGCGGGCGGAGGTGGGCACCGCCGATCCGGAGATCCGCGACTCGCTGCACGAGGCGCTCACCGGCAGCGACGGCGTCGGCATCGCGATGTGCGACCGCGATTTATGCTACGTCTTCTGGAACCGGTTCATGGAGGAGCTGACCGGTCTTCCGGCAGCCGAAGTGCTCGGCCGCAACGCCCTGGAGCTGTATCCGGGCTCCCGTGACGAGCGGATGGAAGAGGTGCTGGAGCGTGTCATGGGTGGCGAGTCGGTGTCGCTCCCGGACCAGCGCTACACCGTTCCTGGCGTCCGCACCGGGTGGGTGTGGGTGCAGTACCGGCCCCACCGCGGTCCCGACGGCTCGGTCACCGGCGTGGTGGGGATCGTCCACGACGTGACAGAGCGCAAGCGCGCGGAGGAGGAGAACGAGCGCCTGGCCGCCTTTCCCCGCGAAAGCCCCAACCCCGTGCTGGAGTGCGACGCCGGCGGGCGCGTGGTCTACGCCAACCCCGCGGCGTCGCGGCTGGCGGCGGAGCTGGGCGCGCGCATCGAGAGGGCGCTCCCCGGGCCCGGGCACGCGGACCTGGTGCGCGGCGCGCTGGCCAGCGGCGCGGCCGTGCGGTCGGTGGAGGTGCGGGTGGACGGGCGCGTCCTCTCCTGGTCGTACCATCCGCACGCCGCGCTGGGCCTGGTCCATCTCTTCGGCGAAGACGTCACCACGCGGCGGGCGATGGAGGAGCGGCTGCGGCACGAGGCGCTGCACGACCCGCTCACCGGCCTCACCAACCGGCGGATGCTGATGGACCGCCTTTCCGCGGCGCTGGACCGCGGGCGGCGGCGGGGCGGGGGGCCGGCGCTCCTCTTCATGGACCTGGACCGCTTCAAGGTGGTGAACGACTCGCTGGGCCACGCCGTGGGCGACCGCATGCTGGTCGCCATCGGCGAGCGGCTGGGCCGCGCCGCGCCGCCGGGGACCACGGTCTCACGCTTCGG
>DASQBH010000474.1:0-11714 GCA_035635315.1 Longimicrobium sp. | reverse complement strand
GGGCTGTCGCTGGTTGCGTCGCAGGTGGGCGCCGAGGGGGCGGGGGAGTACCTGGAGGTGCGGGCGGAGCGCGCCGAGGCGGGACGCAGCGCCATCGAAGGGACGGACGTGGGGATCGCGGCCCTTCCCAAGGCCATCGTCAACACGCTGTTCCGCCCGTTTCCCTGGGAGGCCCGGAGCATCACCGCGCTGGCGTCGGCCGTGGAGATCTGCCTGCTGTGGGGGGTCGCGCTCTATCGCTGGCGGCGGCTCGCGGCGGGGGTGGTGGCGTGGCGCAGGACCCGGATGACGGCCATGGGGCTGCCGTTCGTTCTACTCTACGCGGCCACCTTCGGGATGGTGATCGTGAACCTGGGGATCATCGCCCGGCAGCGGATCTTCGTGTTTCCCTTTCTCTTCGCCATGCTGGAGGGCTACCCGGCGCCGGCGCGGAACCCCCGCCCGGCCGCGGGCCGCGGCCGCCCCGGCGTCCGGACGGGCGCCGCGCTGCCCCGGCCGGCCCTCCCTCTCGGTCCGGAGGCCCGGTGAACGGTACGATGCATTCGGGCGGCTCGACGTCCGCGGCTGCCTCCCGCAACCTGGACGGCCAGACGGTCGCCGGCTTCGGAGAGGAGTGGAGCCGCTTCGACCAGAGCGCCGTGGCCGAGGAGGAGCTTCGCGGCATCTGGGAGTCGTACTTCGCCGTCTTTCCCTGGGACGCGCTCCCCGAGCGGGCCGAGGGCTTCGACCTGGGGTGCGGGAGCGGGCGCTGGGCGCGCTTCGTGACGGAGCGGGTGGGCCGGCTGCACTGCATCGACGCCAGCGCCGACGCCCTGGCGGTGGCCCGGCGCAACCTGCGCGACCGCGCCAACTGCAGCTTTCACCACGCCTCCGTGGACTCCATTCCCCTGGCGGACGGGTCCATGGACTTCGGCTACTCGCTGGGGGTGCTGCACCACATCCCCGACCCGGCGGCCGGACTGCGCTCGTGCGTGTCCAAGCTCAAGCCCGGCGCCCCCTTTCTGGTGTACCTGTACTACGCGTTCGACAACCGGCCGGCGTGGTTCCGCGGGCTGTGGCGCGTGAGCGACGCGGCCCGCCAGCTGGTCTCGAGGCTGCCGGGGCGGCCGCGCATGGCCGTGGCCGAGGTGCTGGCCGCCACCGTGTACTGGCCCCTGGCCCGCGGCGCGCGGCTGCTGGAGGGGCTGGGCGCCTCCGTGGGGTCGTTTCCCCTCTCGGCCTACCGCAACCACAGCTTCTACACCATGCGCACCGACGCGCTGGACCGCTTCGGAACGCGGCTGGAGCACCGCTTCACCGCCGCGCAGATCCGCGAGATGATGCAGGGCGCGGGGCTCACCGACATCACCTTCGGGCCCGACGTGCCCTTCTGGTGCGCCGTGGGGTACCGGGCGTGAGACAGCCGCTTCGAGGGGACAGGGGGGCACCGTGTGCGGAATAGCGGGGTTCTGGGGGGCGGCGGGCGCCGACGGCGAGCCGCCGGAGGAGGTCGCGGGGCGGATGGCCGATGCCGTCGCCACCCGCGGCCCCGACGACCGCGGCACCTGGGCGGACCCGGCGCAAGGGATCGCCCTGGGGCACCGCCGGCTGTCCATCGTGGACCTTTCCCCCTGCGGGCACCAGCCCATGGAGGGGCCGGGGGGGCGCTGGATGGTGGCGTACAACGGCGAGGTGTACAACTTCCAGGCGCTGCGCCGCGAGCTGGAGGGGCGGTACGCGTTCCGCGGCCACTCCGACACCGAGGTGCTGCTGGCCGCCGTCGACGCCTGGGGGGTCGAGGGCGCCGTGGGCCGCTTCGTGGGGATGTTCGCCTTCGCGCTGTGGGACCGGGAGCGGAGCGAGCTGCACCTGGTGCGCGACCGCCTGGGGATCAAGCCGCTGTACTACGGGTGGATGGGCGGCACCCTTCTCTTCGGCTCCGAGCTTAAGGCGCTGCAGGCGCACCCGCGCTTTCGCGGGGTGGTGGACCGCGGCGCGCTCACGCTCCTGCTGCGCCACAACTGCATCCCGGCGCCGTACTCCATCTGGGAGGGCGTCCGCAAGCTCCCGCCCGGGTGCATCCTCACCCTGCGCACTCCCGATGACTCCGCCCGGCCGCGGGCGTTCTGGTCGGCGCGCGAGGCGGCGGAGCGGGGGATGGCCGCCCCCTTCCGGGGCACGGAGGGCGAGGCCACCGACCGGCTGGAGGCGCTGCTGCGCGAGGCCGTGGGGCTGCGGATGATCGCGGACGTGCCGCTGGGCGCGTTCCTCTCCGGCGGGATCGACTCGTCCACCGTGGTCGCCCTCATGCAGGCGCAGAGCAGCCGCCCGGTGAAGACCTTCTCCATCGGCTTCCAGGAGGGCGCGTACGACGAGGCCCGCCACGCGGCGGCCGTCGCGCGCCATCTGGGCACCGACCACACCGAGCTGTACGTGGCCCCCGGGGACGCCCTGGCGGTGATCCCCCGGCTGGCCTCCATGTACGACGAGCCGTTCGCCGACTCGTCGCAGATCCCCACCTTCCTGGTCTCCGAGCTGGCGCGGCGCCACGTGACGGTGGCCCTGTCCGGCGACGGGGGCGACGAGCTGTTCGCGGGGTACAACCGGCACGTGTGGAGCACGCGGGTGGGCGGCGCCGTGCGCCGGGTGCCGCGGGCGCTGCGCGCCGCCGGCGCCCGGGCGCTCACGGCGCTCTCGCCCGCGGGGTGGGACCGGGTGTACCGCGGCGTCGCGCCCGTCCTCCCCCCCGCGCTGCGCCAGCGGATGCCGGGGGACAAGATGCACAAGCTGGCCTCGGTCATCCCCTCGGCCGGGCCCCTGGACCTGTACCGCCGCCTGGCGTCGCACTGGACGGAGCCGGCCTCCGTGGTCCGCGGCGCGGCCGAGCCACCCACCCTGCTCACCGACCCCGGCGGGGCGGCGCTGGGCGACTTTACCGCCCAGATGATGTACTGGGACCTGGTCACCTACCTTCCCGACGACATCCTCACCAAGGTGGACCGGGCCAGCATGGCCGTGGCGCTGGAGGCGCGCGTCCCCCTGCTGGACCACCGGGTGGTGGAGTTCGCCTGGACGGTCCCGCTCTCCATGAAGCTGCGCGGGGGACAGGGCAAATGGCTGCTGCGCCAGGTGCTGTACCGGCACGTTCCCCCGGAGCTGGTGGAGCGTCCCAAGATGGGCTTCGGCCTTCCCCTGGGCGACTGGCTGCGGGGCCCGCTGCGCCCCTGGGCCGAGGAGCTGCTGGACGAGCGCCGGCTTCGCCGGGAAGGCTTTCTGGACCCCGTGGCGGTGCGCCGGCACTGGGCCGAGCACCTGTCCGGGCGCCACGCCTGGCAGTACCACCTGTGGGACGTGCTCATGTTCCAGAGCTGGCTGGAGTCGCAGCGGGTGCCCGCGCCCCCCGAGCCGGCGTTCGCATGATCCGGGTGGTCCACATCAGCACCAGCGACGCCAGCATCGGCGTGCTGCTGCTCAACCAGCTGGAGCGGTTTCGCGCCGCGGGGTACGAGGTGGTGGCGGTCTGCAACCCGGGGCCGTACGTGCCGCGGATCGAGGCGGCGGGGATCCGCGTGGCCCCCGTGCGGATGATCCGCGCCGTGACCCCCTGGGCCGATCTGGGCTCGCTGGCCCGGCTGGTGCGGACGCTGCGCCGCGAGCGGCCCACGATCGTGCACACCCACACCCCCAAGGCGGGGCTGCTGGGGCAGTACGCGGCGCTGCTGGCGCGGGTCCCCGTCCGCGTGCACACCATCCACGGCCTGTACCTGCCCGGGCACATGACGCCGCGCACCCGGCCGCTGTACGTGGGGCTGGAGCGGGCCACCATGCTCCCCGCGCACCTGTCGCTGTCGCAGAACCCGGAAGACATCCCGGTGGCCGTGCGCGAGCGCATCTGCCGCCCGGAGCGGATCGCCTTCCTGGGCAACGGGATCGACCTCGCCCGCTTCGACCCCGCGCGGGTCCCCGCGGCGCGGGTGCAGGCGCTGCGGGCGGAGCTGGGGCTCGCCCCCGGAGAGCGGGTGGTGGGGATCGTGGGGCGGGTGAACCGCGAAAAGGGGTACCCGGAGTTCTTTCAGGCCGCCGCGCGGATCGCCGCCCGTGTCCCCGGCGCCCGGTTCGTGGTGGTGGGCCCCGTGGAGCAGGAGAAGTTCGACGCGCTGGACCCCGTGGCCCTGGCCCGCGAGGCCGGGGTGGAGGACCGCACGCGCTACCTGGGGCTGCGCGACGACATGCCCGAGCTCTATTCGCTCATGGACGTGCTGGTGCTCCCGTCGCACCGGGAGGGCTTTCCGCGGGCGCCGATGGAAGCGTCGGCGATGGGGCGCCCGGTGGTGGCCACCGACGTGCGCGGGTGCCGCCAGGCCGTCAGCGACGGGGTGACCGGCTTCCTGACGCCGCTTCGCGATCCCGCGGCCCTCGCCGACGCGGTCGTCCGCCTGCTCGAGGACCCGGCGCTGGCCGGGCGCATGGGCCGGGCCGCGCGTGCCTACGCCCTGGAGAACTTCGACGAGCGCGACGCCATCCGCCGCACCCTGGACGCGTACGACCGGCTGCTGGGCCGCGCGCCGGCCCCGGGGGTCGCGGCGTGAGCGCCGCCGCCCCCGTGGCCAACGGCCTCAGCTTCGACGTGGAGGACTGGCGCCAGCTCGTCCACTGGAAGATGACGGGCGAGGTGCTGCCCCCCGGTCCCGACGTGGTGGAGGAGACCGACTACATCCTGGAGGCCCTGGAGGCCCGCGGGGTGCGGGCCACCTTCTTCGTCCTGGCCAACGTGGCGCAGACGTTTCCGGAGCTGGTGCGCCGCATCCACGCGGCCGGGCACGAGGTGGGCAGCCACGGCTGGTCGCACAACCTGGTCTACCGGCAGACGCCGGAGGAATTCCGCGACGAGACGCGCCGCGCCCGCGACCTGCTGCAGGACCTCACGGGCGCGCCGGTGAGGGGGTACCGGGCGGCGGAGTTCTCCGTGACCCGGCGCTCCTGGTGGGCCCTGGAGGTGCTGGCGGAGCTGGGGTTCGCCTACGACAGCAGCGTATACCCCATCGCGGGGCGGCGCTACGGCGTCCCCGACGCGCCCCTGGAGGTGCACCGGGCGCGGTCCGGCGGGGCCTCCATCACCGAGGTGCCCCTCACGGCCGTGGAGTGGATGGGGCGCCGCTGGCCGGTGGGGGGCGGCGGGTACTTCCGCCTCATGCCGTACGCCCTCACGGCGCGGGCCATCCGCCACGCCAACGCCCGCGGGCGCCCGGCCGTGGCGTACTTTCACCCGTACGAGTTCGCCCCCCGGCCCCTGCGCCTGCGCGTGGCGCGGCGCTCCCTGCGGGCGTACCGGGCACTTGCGCGCAACGCGCTCGTGCACAATCTATCCCGCGGCCGGCTGCGCGGACGCTTCGAGCGCATGCTGGCCGAATTCACTTTCCGTCCCCTGGACACCCTGCTGACCGAACTATGCTGACCCCTGCTGGAACCAAGACCTACTGGGACCGGAAGGCCTCGTCCTGGGATGCCATCTATCTGGAGGAGTCCCCCTCGTCGCGGCGGATCAACATGCTGCTGCGCCGGGCCATCTTCGACCGCTTCAGCGCCGCGCTGCGGGCCCTGCCCGACCTCACGGGGCGCTCCGTGCTGGACATCGGCTGCGGCTCCGGCCGCCTCTCCGTCGAGGCCGCCCGCCGCGGCGCGGCCCGGGTGGTGGGGCTGGACTTTGCCCCCAACATGCTGGAGATCGCCCGCACGCTGGCCCAGCGCGAAGGCGTGGGAGAGCGCTGCGAGTTTCGCCAGGGCGACTTCATGGCCCTGGACCTGGGGGGCGAGAAGTTCGACCTGGTGGTGGCCAACGGCTTCTTTGACTACATGGGCGACCCGCAGGCCGTGCTGAGCCGCATGGTCCAGCTGTCGCGGGGGGCGGTGGTGGCCAGCTTTCCCGGCAAGCAGCCCGTCCGCAGCTTTCTGCGCAAGCTGCGGTACCAGCTGCAGGGGTGCGCCGTGTACTTCTACTCCGAGCAGGACGTGCGGCGCCTGGCCGAGAAGGCGGGGCTGCGCGACTACGACCTGCACCACCTCAACCACTCGGGCACGGGGTACATCCTCGTGGGCCGCGTGGAGGGGGCCGCCGCATAGGCCACGCGGGCACACCGGCCGGGCGCCGCCCGCCGCCGCAGGGGGACCCCGCATGCTGAAGCGCGCGCTGGACCTCGCCGCCGCCGGGGCCGGGCTGCTCGTCCTGAGCCCGGTCCTGGCGGTGCTGGCCCTGCTGGTGCGCCTGCGCCTGGGCTCGCCCGTTCTCTTTCGGCAGCAGCGGCCGGGGCTGCACGGCCGGCCGTTCCAGCTGCTGAAGTTCCGCACCATGCGCGACGCCGTGGACGCGCGGGGCGAGCCCCTGCCGGACGACCAGCGGCTCACGCCGCTGGGCCGGCGGCTGCGGGCCACCAGCCTGGACGAGCTCCCCACCCTGTGGAACGTGGTGCGCGGCGACATGAGCCTGGTGGGGCCCCGCCCCCTGCTGATGGAGTACCTGCCTCGCTACGCCCCCGAGCAGGCCCGCCGCCACCAGGTGCGCCCCGGCATCACCGGGTGGGCGCAGGTCAACGGGCGCAACGCGCTTTCCTGGGACGAGAAGTTTCGCCTGGACGTGTGGTACGTGGACCACCGCTCCCTCGCCCTGGACCTGCGCATCCTGTGGATGACCGTCCGCAAGGTGTTCGTGCGCGAGGGGATCAGCCATCCCGGCCACGCCACCATGGAGAAGTTCCGTGGCCCCGGGAGTTGAGCGCTTCCTGGTCTGGGGCGCCGGCGGCCACGGCCGCGTGGTGGCCGACGTGGTGCGCGCGGCGGGCGGCGCCGTGGCGGGGTTCGTAGACCGAGACCCCGCCCGCGTGGGGCATCCGGCCGTTCCCGGCGCCCCCCCCGTCCTGTTTTCGGACGAGGAGCTGCTCCGCGCGCTGGAGGAAGGCGGGCCGCGCGCGTGGGACGCCCTGGCGCTGGGGATCGGCGACAACCGGGCGCGGCTGAGCGCGTTCCGCCGGGTGCCGGACGGGCCCTGGCCGCCGCTCGTCCACCCCTCCGCGGTGCTCAGCCCCTCCGCCCGGCTGGGCGCGGGGACCGTCGTGATGCCCCTGGCCGTGCTGAACGCCAACGCCCGGGCCGGCTGCGCTGTCATCGTAAACACGGGCGCGGTGGTGGAGCACGACTGCCGGGTGGGTGACGGGGCGCACCTGTCGCCGCGGTGCGTGCTGGCGGGGGGCGTGCGGGTGGGGGAGGGGGCGTGGGTGGGCGCGGGGGCCACCGTGCTCCCCGGGCGCTCCGTGGGGGCGTGGGCCGTGGTGGGCGCGGGCGCGGTGGTGGTCCGGGATGTGCCTGAGGGAACAGTTGCCGTCGGTGTTCCCGCCGGGCCCCCTCGCCGGGCGGGGGACGCTCCGGGCCCCGCGTCATGACCTGGGTTCATGCTCACGACCTCTTCCACGGCCCCCGTGCTCCCCGCCGGTCCGCCCGCGGGCGCCGCTTCCGGCCGCGGCACGCTGGTCGTGTCGCTGGACTTCGAGCTGCACTGGGGGGTGCGCGACTCCCTTCCCCCGCACGGCCGCTACCGGGCCAACCTGCTGGGCGAGCGGCGCGCCGTGCCGGCCCTGCTGGCCCTGTTCCGGGAGTACGAGGTGGCGGCCACCTGGGCCACGGTGGGCTTTCTGTTCGCCCGCTCGCGCGCCGAGCTGGAGCGCTGCTCGCCGGAGGTGCGCCCCGGCTACGACCGCGCCGCGCTGGACCCGTACCGCGAGCCGCTGCTGCAGGGAGAGGACGACGATCCGCTGCACTTTGCGCCCTCGCTGGTGGACGCGGTGGCCGCGGCGCCGGGGCAGGAGGTGGCGACGCACACCTTCTCCCACTACTATTGCCTGGAGCCGGGGCAGGGGCGTGAGGCGTTCGCGGCCGACCTGGCGGCCGCCGTGCGGATCGCCGCCGGCCACGGGGTGGTGCTGCGCTCCATCGCGTTTCCGCGCAACCAGCACAATCCCGCGTACGACGACCTGCTGCGCGACGCGGGGATCGTCTGCTTTCGCGGCGCCCAGGCGGGGTGGATGTACCGGCCGGCCGAGGGGCTCGGCAGCCCGGCGGAGCGCGCCGGCCGCATGGCCGACGCCTACCTCCCCCTGGCGCGGCGCGAGACGCTGTCCTGGGACCGGGTGGCGCGCCCCGACGGCCTGTGCAACGTGGCCGCCTGCCGCTTTCTGCGCCCGTACACGCCCCGCCTGCGGAGGCTGGAGGACGTGCGCCTGCGGCGGGTGACGGGGGGGCTGCGGCGCGCCGCCGAGCGGGGCGAGATCTTTCACCTGTGGTGGCACCCGCACAACTTCGGTACGCACCTGGACGAGAACCTGGACTTTCTGCGGCGGGTGCTGGACCGCTTCGCCACATTCCGCGGGACGCACGGGATGCAGTCGCTGACCATGGCCCAGACCGCGGGGCTGGCCCTGGCCGCCGCCGGGCAGGGGTGACGGGCCGCGTCCTGCTGCTGGGCGGCGACGCCGAGTCCACCCGCATCGTCTTTCACGCGCTCGACCGCCGCTTTCCCGGCCTGTCCGTGGTGCTGGAGCCGCCCGTCCCCCGCCGCCAGCTGCTGGCCCGCCGCGTCCGGCGGCTGGGGGTGGCCACGGTGGCGGGGCAGCTGCTGTTCATGACCGTCGTGCTCCCGCGGCTGCGCCGGGCCGGCGCGGCGCGGGTGGAGGAGATCTGCCGGGAGCACGGGCTGGACCGGACCCCCATCCCCGAGGACCGGGTATGCCGCGTTCCCTCGGTGAACTCCGACGCGGCGCGCGAGGCCCTGCGCCGCGCGGACCCCGCGGTGGTGGTGGTGAACGGCACCCGCATCATCGGCCGGCAGACGCTGGCGGCGGCGGCGGCGCCCTTCGTCAACCTGCACGCCGGCATCACGCCCCTGTACCGGGGCGTGCACGGCGGGTACTGGGCCCTGGCCGAAGGGCGCCCCGAGCTGGCGGGGACCACCGTGCACCTGGTGGACGAGGGCGTCGACACGGGGACCGTGCTGGCCCAGGCCCGGTTCACCCCCGGGGCGGCGGACTCGTTCGCCACCTATCCGTACCTGCACCTGGCCGTGGGGCTGCCGCCCCTGGCCGACGCGGTGGCGGCGGCGCTCGAGGGCGACCTGCGCCCGCGGCCGCACCCGGCGCTGCCCTCGCGGCTGCGCACGCACCCGACCCTCTGGCAGTACGCGCGCACGCGCCTCAAGAACGTGAGATGACCCTTTCCGCCCTTTCCGCGCCCCGCGCCGGCCCCGTCCCGGCCCCGGCCGATCCCGGCTCCGCCGCGTCGGCCGGACCTCCGGCCCCCGACCGCGTGTACCTGTCCGCTCCGCACATGGCGGGGACGGAGGAGCGGCTGGTGGCCGACGCGTTCGCCAGCAACTGGATCGCCCCCCTGGGGCCCCACGTGGACGCCTTCGAGCGCGAGTTCGCCGCCGCCGTCGGTGCCCCGCACGCGGTGGCGCTCAGCTCCGGCACGGCCGCCCTGCACCTGGCGCTGCAGCTGTGCGGGGTGGTGGCCGGCGACGAGGTGGTGGTCTCCACCCTCACCTTCGCGGCGAGCGCGTACCCCATCACCTACCTGGGCGCCCGCCCCGTGTTCGTGGACAGCGAGCGCGCCTCGTGGAACATGGACCCGGCGCTGCTGGAAGAGGCGGTGGAGTCGCGGGTGCGCGCGGGGCGGCCGCCCCGCGCGGTGGTGCTGGTGCACCTGTACGGCCAGAGTGCCGACGTGGACCCCATCGCCGCCGTCTGCCGGCGGCACGGCATCCCCCTGGTGGAGGACGCCGCCGAGGCGCTGGGGGCCACCTACCACGGCCGGGCCCCGGGCACCTTTGGCCAGGCGGGCGTCTTTTCGTTCAACGGCAACAAGATCATCACCACCTCGGGCGGGGGGATGCTGGTGGCCCGCAGCGGGGAGATGGCGGCCCACGCGCGCAAGCTGGCCACCCAGGCGCGCGACCCCGCGCCCCACTACGAGCACTCCGAGGTGGGGTACAACTACCGGCTCAGCAACGTGCTGGCGGCCATCGGGCGGGGGCAGCTGGCCGTGCTCCCGGACCGGGTGGCGGCGCGCCGGGCCAACTTCGCGTACTACGCCCGCGCGCTGGGCGGGCTGCCGGGGGTGCAGCTTCAGCCCGAGGCCCCCTGGGGAACGCACTCGCGCTGGCTCACCTGCCTCACCCTGGACCCGGCGGCGTTCGGCGCCGACCGCGAGCGGGTGCGGCTGGCGCTGGAGGCCGAGAACATCGAGGCCCGGCCCCTGTGGAAGCCCATGCACCTGCAGCCCGTGTTCGCGGGGCTCCCCTGCCACGGCGGCGCCGTGGCGGCCGACCTGTTCGAGCGGGGGCTGTGCCTGCCCTCCGGGTCGTCGCTCACCGAGGCCGACCTGGCCCGGGTGGCGCGCGCGGTGCGGCGCGCGGGCGGACACCCCGACGCGCCGCGGGACTGATCCCCGGTAGCCTTTTTGTGCTCCGGGTGCTACTTTGCAGGGTTACCTTCTGCCGGATTCGAGCGAATGAGACGACTTCGGGTGCTTGGCGCGCTGGCGCTGATGCTGGCCGGCGCCTGTGCGTCCGGCCCGCGCCCTTCGCTGCAGCCCCCTCCCGACACGGGCCCCGGGGTGCTGCGCCCCGGCGACGCCGTGCGGGTAACGGTGTACCGCCAGGACGAGCTGAGCGGCGAGTTCGCCGTGCTGGGCGACGGCACGCTGGGGCACCCCCTGTACCGGGGCGTGCGGGTGGCGGGCCGGCCCCTTCCCGAGGTGCAGACGGCCGTGGGCGAGAACGTGGGCCGCTTCGTCACCAACCCGCAGTTCGTCGTGCAGCCGCTGCTGCAGGTGGCCGTGGAGGGCGAGGTGAACGCCCCCCGGCTGTACCAGCTCGCCCCCGAGACCACCCTGCGGCAGGCCATCTCGCTGGCGGGCGGGCCGGGAGAGCGGGCGCGGCTGGACCGCGTGCGCCTCATCCGCGGCAACGCCACCTACGTCGTCGACCTGTCGTCGGAGGTGGGCATCGGCCGCTCGCTGGTTCACTCCGGCGACGAGATCTTCGTGCCCCGCCGCCGCGACGTACTGCGCGAGGTGGTGCAGCCCATGGCGAGCATCGTGGCCGCCGCCGCCGCCCTGGTGAACCTGTACCGCTCCACGCGCGCCGCCAGCACTACGAAGTGAATGCCTGAGATCGTCCCCTTTCAGCGCGGCGTGGTGCAGGTAGGCCCGCCCCTGCTTTCGGCCCCCGACGCGCCCGATCCCTTCAGCGCGCCCGAAGCCTCGGGCGGGCTGCAGCTCAAGGCCTCGCTCGCCCTCGTCTGGCGGCACCGCTGGATGGTGCTGGCCGCGGGGGTGCTGGGGCTTGCCGCCGCCGCCTACCTGGTGTCGGTGGAGCCGCCGCGCTACGAGTCCACGGCCGTGATCCGCCTGTCGGACCCGCGCCAGCGGATGGTGCCGGGCGAGAACGCCACCCCCGCCTTTGGCGGCAACCGGGTGGACCCGCTGCTCTCGCAGCTGGAGATCATGCGCAGCCGCAGCGTGCTTGACGAGGCGGTCGACCTGCAGGGGCTGCGGCTGCGGGCCGAGACGCCGGGCTTTCCCGCCGGGGTGCTGGCGGACGTGCACGTGGACTCCACCGCCGTTCCCGACACCCTTTCCCTGCGGCTGCAGCGGGGCGGCTTTACGGTCAGCGGCGCGAGGGGCGACGTTCC
>DASQBH010000473.1:0-3583 GCA_035635315.1 Longimicrobium sp. | reverse complement strand
GGGCGTGGAACGTAGGGTTGGGCGGATGGTGCGGACGCAGTGAGGGGCCATGAGAATTTTTTTGAGGGGACCCCCCTCATGCTCATCCTCATCATCATCCGTCGCGACGATGCCTGCCGAAAGCACACCGGACCCAGCCTTCACGAACACCTGATGCGCGATCTTGCAAAGTCTCGGCGCGCGAAAAGGCCGGCGGGTTCCCGCCGCGGCCCGTGCGAGGGGACGGTTCACGGGATCGCGCATCAGGTGAAGCCGGATGGCAGGTTGAGGGGCGCTCTGGAAGACATTTGAAGAGCCCTCATGCTCATCCCATCATCAGCCCGCGATGATGCGTGACGGAAGCGCACCGGACCCGGCCTCCACGAACACCTGATGCGCGATCTTGAAACGTCCCGGAGTGTGTTTAAGCATCTGGTCTTCCAGATAACCGAGGATTGACTTCCTGAGGGAGCGCGCCTCCGGAACCTGAAATTACTCAACCGCTTGCGCGCGACCGAAGGATCTCGTCTCGGCTATTTCGGGGCTGGCCACGCGGCACTGATCCAGCCCCCAATTGCTGCCGGCGAGATCCTTCGGTCGGCGCCAATTGCTTGCGCAGCAGCGGGTTGGGAGCGGCGCCTCCCTCAGGAAATCAACCGGTGAGGCTGATTCTTAAACACACTCTCAGCTCAGAGCGCGAAAGAGCCGGCGGGTTCCCGCCGCGGTCGTGCGAGGGGACGGTTCACACGATCGCGCATCAGGGGGTCCGAACGGCTTGCTCCGGTGCGCTTCGGAGATCATCGGGCGACCTGCATCCCTCCCCCAAAAAACGCGGATGGCCCCCTGCCGCGCTTCCATCCGGCTGCCGTTCCCGACGTCCCCAGGGAAGCCTGGTGCGCCCCGCCACGGCTGACGTGCGGGACACGGTGTTGCACGTGGTGAGTTCGCCACGGCTTCCGGCGGTGCGGCGTGCAACCCGATCCACGACCAACCAGAAAAAGAAAAGTTCGCAGAGGACGATGAATCTTCCTCTGCGAACTCCTTTCCGTTCTCCGCGATTCTGCGATTCTGCCGGTCCGGACCGGGCTCGGGCGACGCGGTCAGTCCGCCGCGCCGGCCTCCGCGGGGACGCCGGAGGGTGCCCGGCCGATGGAGGTGCACTCGAAGCCCATCTCCGCCATCCGCGCGGGGTCCCACAGGTTGCGGCCGTCCAGGATCACCGGCTCGGCCAGGGACGCACGGATGCGGTCGAAGTCCGGGTTGCGGTAGGCCAGCCACTCGGTGAGGATGAGCAGCGCGTCCGCGCCTTCCAGGCAGTCGTAGTTGTGCTCGCAGAGGGCGAGCGAGCCCTCAGCCACCAGGTCGGCAAAGTAGTGGCGCGCCGCCTCGTCGCGGGCCTCGGGGTCGTGTGCGCGCACCCGGGCGCCGCGCTGCACCAGCCCGCGCACCACCTCCAGCGACGGCGCCTCGCGCATGTCGTCCGTCTCGGGCTTGAAGCTCAGCCCCCACACCGCGAAGGTGCGCCCCGACAGGTCGTCGCCAAAGCGCGCCACCACGCGCCGCAGCAGCACCCGCTTCTGCGCCGCGTTCACCTTCTCCACCCCCTCCAGGATCGCCGCGTCCACCCCGGTGGCGTTCAGCGTGTGCACCAGCGCCTTGACGTCCTTGGGAAAGCAGCTGCCGCCGTAGCCGATGCCGGCGAACAGGAATCCCGGCCCGATGCGCTCGTCCGTGCCGATCCCCTGCCGCACCAGCCCCACGTCGGCCCCCACCGCCTCGCACAGCTGGGCGATGGTGTTCATGAAGCTGATGCGGGTGGCCAGCATGGCGTTGGCCGCGTACTTGGTGATCTCGGCGCTGGCGATGTCCATGAACAGGATGGGGTTGCCCGTGCGCACGAACGGGGCGTACAGCTCGCCCAGCCGCTGGCGCGCGTGCTCGCTCTCCACCCCGATCACCACGCGGTCGGGCTTCATGAAGTCCTGCAGCGCCGCGCCTTCCTTGAGGAACTCGGGGTTGGAGCACACGTGGAATGGACGCGACGCGTGGCGGCGGATGGCCTCCTTGACCCTGGCCGCCGTCCCCACCGGCACCGTGCTCTTGGTGATGACGATCTTCTCCGGCCCGTCCTGCGGCATGCTGCGGCCGATGGTCTCGGCCACGGCCAGCACGTGCTTGAGGTCCGCGGAGCCGTCCTCGCCCGGGGGCGTGCCCACGGCGATGAAGATGACCTCCGCCTCCGCGGCGGCGGCGGCCACGTCGGTGGTAAAGGACAGGCGCCCGTCGCGCAGGTTGCGCTCCACCATGGGCTCCAGCCCAGGCTCGTAGATGGGGATCTCACCCGCGTTCAGGCGGGTGATCTTTCCCTCGTCGATGTCGGCGCAGGTGACGTCGTTGCCCGTTTCGGCCAGGCAGGCCCCGGCCACCAGGCCCACGTACCCGGTGCCCACGACTGCGATCTTCATTGTGCCTGCGTGTGTGGTTTGCCGCGTGCGATCACCGGCCACCCGGGCCGGCGGAAAGGCGGGCAAGTTAGGCCTCCACCCCCGCTTCCCGCAACGCCGGCAAGAAGATCGCCCTCCCGCGGAGTGGACGGGCCAGCCGGTTCGCGCCGGCGCAGGAACAACAAAAGATCGGGGGTACAGAGAGGAACAGACAAAAGCCAGAGGAACAGAGGAAGGCGAAGAAACGTCGCCCCCTCTGTTCCTCTCTTTTGAACCTCTGTTCCTCTGTACCCTGTTTCTGTTCTTTTACCGGGCTCTTCAGCTGGCGCGGGCCTGGTCGGCGCTCTGGCCGGCGCCGTGCTTGATGTTGCGGCCCTCCACCAGGAACACCACGTCCTCGGCGATGTTGGTCGCCAGGTCGGCGATGCGCTCCAGGTTGCGGCTGACCAGGAAGAGCGACATGCTCGCGCCGATGCGCCGCGGGTCCTCCATCATGTGCGTCAGCAGGATGCGGAACAGCGACTCGTGCAGGCTGTCCACGCGGTCGTCGCGCAGGCACACCTCGCGCGCGCCCTCCGCGTCCGCGCGGACGAAGGTGTCCAGCGCGTCGGAAAGCATCTCCGTCGCCAGCCGCCCCATCTCCTCGATCTCCGGAAACTCCAGGTACACCGGCGCCTCGGCCAGGTGGCTCACCGCCTCGGCGATGTTCACCGCGTGGTCGCCAACCCGCTCCAGGTCGTTGCTGATCTTCATCGCCATGGTGATCAGGCGAAGGTCGCGCGCCATGGGCTGCTGCAGCGCCAGCAGGTGGATGCACATGTCGTCCACCACGATCTCCATGGCGTCCAGCTCGTTGTCGCGCCGCACGACCTCCGTCGCCAGCTCCGCGTCGCGCTGGCGCAGGGCGCGCATGGCCTGGTCCACCAGCTCCTCGGCCAGCCCCGACATCTCCAGCAGCTGCGTCTTGAGCCGCGCCAGCTCCTCGTGAAAGTGGCGCATCCCCGCACCCGGTGTCATCCGAACCTCCCGGTGATATAGCTTTCCGTGCGCTCTTCGCGCGGGTTGGTAAAGATCTCGTCCGTGCGCCCCATCTCCACCAGCTGCCCCAGGTAGAAGAAGGCCGTGAAGTCGCTCACCCGCGCCGCCTGCTGCATGTTGTG
>DASQBH010000472.1:0-4608 GCA_035635315.1 Longimicrobium sp. | reverse complement strand
CGTTCACCCGGACGGCCGACGCCGGCGTCACCGTCACCTCCGCGAGCTGAGCGTTCGATGAGCGATGCGCTGCACGAGCCGGGCATGGTGGAGGGCGACGGCGGGATCCGGGTGATCCGCGGCAGCGGCACGCACCGGGCGTGGAACGGCATCCGCTACAAGACGGGGATGTCGGCCGGCAACGTGGGCGCCACACAGCTGTCGATGAACGTGGCCACCATCCCGCCCGGCGGCGTGGCGCACGCGCACGTGCACGTGGATTTCGAGGTGATGCTGTACATCCTGGAGGGCCGCGTGCGCCACGAGTACGGCCCGCACCTGCGGCAGAGCGTGGAGAACGGCCCCGGCGACTTCATCTTCATCGAGCCCGGCGTGCCGCACGAAGTCTTCAACCTCAGCGACACCGAGCCCGTGGTCGCCGTGGTCGCCCGCTCCGACGCGGGCGAGTGGGAGAACATCGTGGTCTACGACCGCGAGACGGGGGAGCTGGGCACCACCAACGAGCCCGCTCCGCGCTCGTGAGGCTTCAGCCTCCGCCCCCCACACGCTGACTTCCTGAGGGAGCGCTCGCGGAAAACCGGCAGTCACACAACCGGCTGGGCGCGACCGAAGGACCTCGTCCGCCCCATCGCGGGGCCGGCATCTCGGGATGGGAGCCGGCCCCACGGTTCTGCCGGCACGGTCCTTCGGTCGGCGCGCAGGCGGCGGTGATCAGGCAAAGTCCACCGCGGCGCCTCCCTCAGGATGTCATGTGGTGGTGCGTGGCGGGAATACAACCAGAGAGGATCGAGGAATGCTGCTGTACGAAGAGGTGGTGCCGGCGGAGGCACGGGAGGGGGCGCCGCTGGTGGTGCTGCTGCACGGGCGCGGCTCGGACCGCTTCGACCTGCTGAACCTGGCCCCGCACCTGGCACCGGGCGCCGTCGTCGTCACGCCGCAGGCGCCGCACAGCGGCACGCCGTGGGGGTACGGGCCCGGCTGGGCGTGGTACCGCTACCTGGGCGGCAACACGCCCGAGCCGGAGAGCTTCGAACAGTCGCAGCAGGCGCTGGCGGAGTTCCTCACCGAGCTTCCGTCGAAGCTGCCGATCCGCACGGGCCCCGTGGTGCTGGGCGGGTTCTCGCAGGGCGGCACGATGTCGGTCGGCTACGCGCTGCGGAACCCGGGCGCGGTGCCGCTGGCGCTGTGCCTGAGCGGCTTCCTGGCCGATCATCCGACCGTCCGCGCCACGCCGAAGTCCGTGCGCGGCACCCGCTTCTTCTGGGGGCACGGGACGATGGATCCGTCCATCCCCTTTGCCATGGGCGAGGAGGGGCGCGCGGCGCTGCGGGCGGCGGGGGCGGAGCTGGAGACGGGCGACTACCCCATCGGCCACGGAATCAGCCCCGACGAGGCGCGCGACATCCGCGAGTGGATCGCGCGCTCCGTTTCAGCCACCGGCGCGGCGTGATCTGGGACACCGCGGCGCTGAGCGGCCGCGAGCGGTACCAGCTGCTCACCTCGCTGGTGGTTCCCCGCCCCATCGCCTGGATCTCCACGCGGTCGCCGGAGGGGCGGCGCAACCTGGCGCCGTTCAGCTACTTTGCCGCCGTGGCCGCCACCCCGTTCCTGGTCTCCGTCTCCATCGGCAGCCGCGGCGACGTGGAGAAGGACACCCTGCGCAACATCCGCCAGACCGGCGCGTTCTGCGTGAACCTGGCGACGGAAGCGCAGCTGGTGCCGATGAACGAGAGCGCCGGCGAGTACGGCCCCGACGTGGACGAGTTCGACCGCGCGGCGCTCGCGTCGGCCGATGCGGAGCTGGTGGATGCGCCGTACGTGGCGGACTGCCCCGCCGTGCTGGAGTGCCGCCTGTTCAAGGTCGTGGAGCTGGAGGGGAGCCCCAACACGCTGCTGCTTGGCGAGGTGCTGCGCGTGCGCCTGTCCGACGCCGTTCCCCTGGCCCCCGGCACCCTCTTCGCCGAGACCGCCGCCCTGCGCCCCGTCGCGCGCCTGTGGGGCGACCTCTACGCCACCATCGGCGACATGCCGGCGCTCAAGCGGCCGAAAATCTGAGCTGTTTGAGCTCAAGCATCCTGATCTATCAACACGCTTGCGAAACATCCTTTTAGGGACAATACTACAGAACTGCTTCCTCATGTGGCGGCAGGTGAAGATGCGCGGTTTCGAGAGCACTTCACCGGAGGGTTCAATGTCCCGTCCAGATCACCCCCTCGCCGATCCATTCTCCCCCCGCGTCTCGCTGGACCGCCGAAGCTTTCTCGCGAGTTCCGCGGCGGGCGCCACGACCCTGGCGCTCACGCCGTTCGGCAGCGTCTTCGGCGGTGAGGCCGTCCAGGGAAGCACCGCCCTTCCTTTCGTCACCCGTTTTGGGCAGGCCGTGGGTGCCTCCGTCGTCGCGGACCTGGTCTCCGACTACGTGAGCAGCCGCCCCAACACGTGGCTCGCCCGGCAGATCAACCGCGTCAACGACTCCATGTACCATGGAGGCTTCACCGACTTCAGTCGTTCCCCGGTCCGCAGCACCCGGCAGGGAATCTTCTACCCCATCGTCCATCGCGACGCATTCAACCTTTGCCTGGTATTCCATCTCCTGCAACGGGAGGATCCGGCGCCGCCTATTCTCTCCAGCCCTACGGTGGTGGGCCTCGCCCTCGCGGCTGAGGAGATCAAGCGCTCGACCGGATCCGAACGGGCGCGCCAAGTTCTGTACCCCGTCCGGACCCTCTCACGGGGAACAGGCAGCTTCGAAGCTGATTATCACACTCCGGACGTGCACGACACGGCAGGTGGAGGGCGTGTGACGGTGAGCTATCGCAACATCGGCCCTGGCCGTGGCACGGTAGCGGTGCTCGCGGAGGGGCCCGTCGATGCCAGGGATTGGACGACCCTTTTTCACATGCAGTACTCGATCACCTACGCGTGAGCGCGGCACTTGCCGCCCGTCGTCCTTCGCAAGGGGCCGGGCAGTGGGGCTGGTGGGCACCCGGCGCGGGTCAGTGCGCACCGGATCTGCCGACGCATCAAGACGCTCGTGGAACGTCATTCCGAGGACAGCACTGTACGCCCCTGCTCCACGATCCCGGACCCAGGCCTCTAATGGTCCGGAAACACCTTTCACAGGAGGGTTCAATGTCCAGTTCAGAGCATTCCTTCGACGAGTTGTTCGCTGGCCGCGACGCCGTCAGCCGCCGGAGCTTCCTCATGAGTTCCGTAACGGGAGCCGCCGCCCTGACGCTGGCTCCGTTCAGAAGCATCTTCGCGGCGGAGGCCGTTCAGGTAAGCGCAGTGCTCCCGTTCGTTGGGCGCTTTGCGTACGCCATCGGCACCACCGTGGTCGCTGACCTGGTGTCCGAATATGTGCGCCAGAGGGGGAACACGTGGCTGACACGCCAGATCAACCAGATCAACGACTTCATGTATCGTGGTAACTTTATCGACTTCACCCGCTCCCGCGTCAGAAGCACCGGCCGCGGCATCCTCTACCCGGTGGTGCACCGCGACAGGTTCAACACCTGTGTGGCCTTTCACAACGTGCAGCGTCCGGACCCGCAGCCGCCGATGATCGAAGGTCCCACAGTGGTCGGCTTAACCCTGGCCGCCGAAGAGATCGCCAGGAACAGCGGGTCGCAGCGGGCGCGCCAGATTCTTTACCCCACCCGTACCATCTCGCGGGGGCAGGGGGTGTTCGAAGGCGACTATGCCACGCCGGATGTCTACGAGACGGAAGGCGGCGGGCGCCTCGCTATGAACTACCGCAACGCCGGCCCGGGGCGCGGCTCCATCGCCGTCTTTGCCGAGGGCCCGGTGAACCGAAACGAATGGGGGACGCTCTTTAGCCAGCAGTATTCCGTCAACTACGCCTGAGCGCCGCGCGCCTCGCCAGATCATCTTGGCGGGGGTGCCTGCGGTCGCTCGTGGCCGCACGCACCCCCGGATCCCTATGGATTTCTGCCTCGAGAGGTTCGATGCCCCCGTATCCATCGCACCGGCACGGACGAGCCCGGCGGCGGCTGCTGGGCGCCCTCGCCCTGACGCTTGCCTGTGCAGCCGAGGTCCAGGGCGCCGCCCCGGCACCCGCTACGGCGCCGGGCGCGCCAGCGGCTTCCACGCTCCCTTCGCTGCACTGGAACGTGATCTCGCGGCTGCTGGTATCCCGCAACCGCGCCGATCCGCTGTTCGCCGTCCGCACGTACGCGCTGGTCAGCATTGCACAGCACGATGCCCTCATCGCTTCGGGTGCAGGCGATGCGGCCACCGGTCCAGCCGCGGTTGCGTCGGCGTCGGCCGTGCTGCTCGCACACCTGTTCCCGAACGAGGTCCCGTACCTCGCCAACGCGCTGCGATCTCACCTGGATCAACTCGAGGAGGCCGCGCCTGCCGCCGCCGTTTCGCGCGGCGCCGTGTTGGGGCACGCCATCGCCGACTCGGTGCTGGCACGACGCCATGGCGATGGATGGAACGACCTCTCCACGCGCGTGGCACCTGCGGCCGGGGGCTGGACGAGCAATCCGCGCAGCGGCATGCTGTATCCGCTGCGTCCGAACTGGGGCGCGGTCCGGCCGATGTTCCTGGAGACGAATCACCAGTTCCGTCCCGCCGAACCTC
>DASQBH010000471.1:0-2810 GCA_035635315.1 Longimicrobium sp. | reverse complement strand
GGCCGGAAGAAACGGGACGGCGGAAGGAAAGGGCCGGCTGCACGTCGCCGACCCGTCACACAGTTCCGCGATCGGGGCCGAACTGTTGGTAGACTCGCTGACTCAGGGACCGGGGCCTGCAGTGCACAGGAACCGTGACTGAACTCCCATGTGCCGCCCTGGGGTCGGGCCGTCCCCCGTCGCGCACCGCGACGATGATCCATCACGTTTCCCGTCTTTCCATGAGCGTCGGTGTGTGCGCCGACCTTGCGTCGGAAGGGCCGTCCCGGTGGGCGCGACCTGCGCCGTGGGAAGCGCAGCGAATGGTTCCAACCCATTGCTGAAAAGGAGCTTTGGGCTATACTCAAAAGCTTCTCCAAACCTTGCACTACCTTTTTACCTCGGCTGCGTGCCGCGTCCGACTGTGAGTACCGAAATCGGCGAGGTGCGGCCTGTTGTGCTGGTGGCCGACGACAATCCGGATAACCGGGCCATCTTTACTGCCATTCTCGACCACCTTGGCTTCCGCACCATCAATGCAACCGGCGGGTTCGAAGCTGTGGAGATTGCGCGGCGGGAATGTCCGCACTTGATCTTGATGGACCTGATGATGCCCGACCTCAATGGGGCCGACGCATTGCGGATCATGCGCGCTGATCCAGACTGTCCCGACGTTCCAACCCTCGCTGTCACGGCACAAAACCTCTATTCGGCTGCGCGGGCCAAAGCTGACGGGTTCTGCGCACTTGTGCACAAACCCATCACTCCCCGCCATCTGGCGGACGCCGTTAAGCGGTGCCTCGCGGACGCGGAGGCGGGACTGCGATGGACGGACCTGCCGAAGTACGACGCACGCGTCGAACTGGCGTACTAGCTTATTACCGTGTGTCGGGCGGGACGGTGTGCGAGATGTGCACGGACGCCCGCCCGCAGGAGGCGAACGTGGAGCGGATGATTCGCTGCTTCCGCCTGGACCGCGTCTGCGCGGTCTGCGGAGGAGTGCGAGAAGCACGCACAGCCATCATGGCCACTGTTGTGTCCGCACGGGATGCCCGAGCGTGGAGCGCCGGAATCTGTCGCCGCAGGCGGGCGCTTCACTGTGTGTTTCGCACACCCGATCCACCTGCCCCCGCCTTTACTCACTGCCCGCGGCGCGGCCTCGATCCGCACAGAACCGACGTCAATAGCCGCCTGTACGCCGCCCGCCGGCATCGCGGAATGCAGAGTGCCCGGCATGGAAGGAATCTTGAGCGGTGTTTCGGAATACGGATGCGTGAGGGAAAGACGGCATGATGAAGTTCAGGCTGGCCGGGTTGTCGATGGTGCCGGGTGGGCACACACCCACGCGCGATCGCCCCGCACGCGCAGACCGGCACTCCTCGACCTGGCGATGCCCGCGCTGCGGCGCGGACCGGCACTTTGCCGGCCCCGTGCCTGTGGCCGCCGCCATCCCGTGCGCTGCATGCGGTGCCAATGCGCTGGCCGTACCATCTGGCGAACAGCCATCGGGCGCGCAGTTCTAGGGCACCGCGCGACTGGCTCCGCCGCGGCCACGAAGGTCCCGTAGCAGAACGCGGAAAGGAGCCATCTCGCCGCGGACCCGTCTCCGCCGTGGAGCGCGTTGCCGCGGATCCAGCGCTGGCTCGAGGTGCCGATGCTGGTGCCGGGTGCGGTGTGGCTCGTTTTGCTGGTGATGGAACCGACGCGTGGCCTCTCGCCATTCGCCTGACACGTGGGGACGGCCGCCGGGCTCGTCTTCATCGCCGACTGTGCGAGTCGGTACGCCGGTGAATACGATGCGCGGCGAGATCGCCCGCGCTGCGGGACGAACTGCGCCGGGCCCGCGCGCAGCCCGGCATTGAACAGGAGTGAAGGTAACGGTGCTGGCGAGACTGCGCCTGCTCTGGACCAGGGTCCGCGACAGCCTGTGGTTCCTGCCCTGCGTGATGACGCTGGCGGGGGCGGTGCTCGCCGTCGTCGTCACCCAGGCGGAGCAGCGCGGCGCCTTCGACGGGGAGATGCTGCGCAGCTGGGTCTTCAGCGGCGGCGTGGACGGCGCGCGCGGGGTGCTGGAGGCCATTGCCGGCGGGCTGATCACCGTCACCGGCGTGGTCTTCTCCGTCACCATCGTCGCGCTTCAGCTTGCCAGCACGCAGTTCACCCCCCGCATCCTCCGCAACTTCACGGCGGACCGCGGCAACCAGCTGGTGCTGGGCGTCTTCATCGGCACCTTCACCTACACCCTGCTGGTGCTGCGCACCGTCCGCTCCGCGGACGATGGCGAAAGCCCGTTCGTCCCGCGCGTGGCGGTCACCCTGGCCGTGGTCCTGGTGCTGGTCGCCATCGGCTTCCTGATCTTCTACATCAACCACTCGGCGCGCTCCATCCAGGTCGCCGCCATCCTGGACCGGGTGGCGAGGCGTACCATCGGTGACGTGCGCCGCCTCTTTCCCGAGCAGATCGGCCACGCCGACGAGGCCGCGCCCGCCGACCCGCGCCAACCGGACCAGCCGTCCGTCACCGTGACCGCCCAGCGGGCGGGGTACCTGCAGGCGGTGGATGGCCGGAGCCTGTTCCGACTGGGAAAGGGAAGGCGGCTGGTGATCGCGATGGAGCCGCACATCGGAGACTTCGTGGTTCCCGGGCAGGCGATCGCGACGATCTCGCCGCCAGGCGAGGTGGACGAGGAGGTCTTCCGGCAGGTCCGCAAGGCGTTCCTGCTGGGCCCGGAGCGCACGCCGGAACAGGACGTGGAGTTCGGCATCGTGGAGATCTCCGACATCGCGATCAAGGCGCTGTCTCCGGGGATCAACGACCCCACCACCGCCTAT
>DASQBH010000470.1:0-2026 GCA_035635315.1 Longimicrobium sp. | reverse complement strand
GTCGGCGCCGTCGTTCAGCACCACGATGTACTCTCCGGGAATGCCCTTGCCGGGCGCGGCGGAAAGCAGGGGCGCGGAGCCGGTGCCGGGGGCGGCCAGCGGGGCCTGGCCCGCGTCGGAGCAGGCCGCGGCGAACGCGAGCGTCGCGAGGGCAAGGGGAGTGAGGGTGCGCTTCATGGATCCTCCAGCAGGCGGGATACGGGTTACGGCAGGATGCGGCGCCCTCGGGGGACTCCGCGGGGGTCGAAGCCCCGCCGGGGGTGGCCGGGGCTCGGTGCGGAGTCTAGCCGGGCTGCGTTACCTGGCCGTGACCTGCCGTAACCTGCCGTGATCCGAGGGCTTAGCCGCGGCAGCCGACCCAGATCCGCCGCGCCGCAGCCGTCTCGCGCACGGCGCCCTGCGTATCCCCGGCCGCGCGCAGGAGCCGGGACTTCTGGTGGTGAACGGCCGCGAGGTAGGCGACCTCGAACCCCAGGTCCTCGTGGATCCCGTCCAGCCGCGCCAGCGCCGCCGCGGCCTGCCCTCCGGCCAGCAGGAGGTCGCCCGCCGCGAGATGGGAGATCGCGCGGGGAAAGTAGGGTGAGGAGGAGAAATAGCGGGTCGAAGCGAGCGAGTCGACGCGGTTCAGGTGCCGCAGCGCGGCCCCGGTGTCGCCGCGGCGGGCGAGCGCCGCGATCAGGTACGCGCGGACATGGGGAGCGGAGTGATAGCCACCGCCGGTCCCCTCCGACCCGGTCTTCAGCGCGCCCGCCGCCGGGCCCGCGTCCCCCGCCCGGAGTGAAAGGGCAGCCTGAAGGGTCTCGCGCAGGGGATTCTTCCCGTCGGGCTCCATCCGACCCGTGTACACCGCCCCTCCCGGCGCCGGGGGCGCGGCCAGGTCCGCCCCGGGCAGTTCGAACGCGTGCGGCGGCAGTCGGAAGAGGGCACGCGTCATCGCCCCCGCCACGGGCGCGAAGGCGGCCAGGGAGTCGGCGTGGGCCGCCGTGCCCTGCGCGCACCCCTGCGCCGCGGCCAGATGGGCGAGCAGCAGGTGGAGCGACGCACGCATCTCGGCGCTGCCGGTGGCGCGCAGGAGCAGCGTCGCCTGCGCCTCCACCGCCGCCGGGTTCCCGGTGTACCCCGCGGTGCGCCAGAGTGCGTCCAGGGTGACCGGATTCACGGCGAGCGCGGAGGCCTCGGTTGCGGCCTCCCGGTCCCCCAGGGCCACCGCCCGAAGCAGGAGCATCTCGGCCCGGTGACCGCCGTCCGGGTCCGTGTGCAGCGCCGCGCGGGTCAGCCGGTCGAGCAGGGGCAGGTCGCCGCGCAGGACGGCCAGGCGCGCGAGGTGGACCAGCGAGGGGAAGTTCCCGGGGTCCAGGCGCAGCACCTGCTCGAAGGCGGGGCGCGCCTCTTCCATCGATCGCCCTGCGGCGGGGTTCCGATGGAACAGCACCTCGGCCAGGCCGAGCCAGGCCTCCACGTCGCTCGGCCGCGAGGTGGCCGCCTGGCGATACAGACGCTCCGCGACGGCTGACTGACCCTGTCGCGCGGCGAGGAGCGCCTCGGCCAGGATCCGTTCCTGAGGCCCGAGCCTGTCCCTGAGGGCCACCGCCCGCGCGGCCGCGGTGTTGACCATCCGGCCCTCGCCCGCCCAGTCCGCCGCGACCGCGAGCCGATAGTGCGCCAGCGCGAAGCCGCTGTCCGCCTGCGTGGCGGCCAGGAAAGCCTGGACCGCGGGGCCATACCTGCCGCGGCGAAGGTGACCCTCCCCTTCCAGCCAGGCTTTCAGAGCGGCGGGCGAGGTGGTGGTACGGGCGGCTGCCGCGGCCCACGCGTCTCCGTGCTCCCGCAGGTAGCCCGCGAGGAGCCGTGTCGCTACGCGGTCCGCTACGTCCTGGAGCTCACGCTCGGTGCCGGTAGTCTCGGTGCTCGCGACCCTCAGTCCCCTTTCGACGTCCCAAAGGTGGGCAACGATTCTCAGGCTGTCGCCGAAGCCTGACACGCTGCCCCGGACCACGAGCGCTGCGTTCAGCCTGCGTCCCAGCCC
>DASQBH010000469.1:0-3246 GCA_035635315.1 Longimicrobium sp. | reverse complement strand
GTCCACCTGCATCGGGCCTTCCCAGTCGGCTGCAGGTTCCTTGCTCATGATCGTACCCTCATCGTGCTGGTGAAAGCGAAAACCGCGGATGATACTGCCCGTCGATGCGCGCCAACCGCCGATATCCTCCCGCGCAAGGGTGGATGGGGACCGGTCCGGAGCCGGATGGACGTCCGCCCACCGGGTGGTGCGGACCGGGGCCACGGGCGGCCGATCGCCGCTCCCGCTCCCCTCGCGTGATTGGAGAAACGCGCTCCCGAAAATTCCCCCCCAGCCTATCATCCGCCGCCCGCAACGTATTTCGAGCCCCTCGCGGCACGCCGCCGTGGATGATGGAAAGACGTGCGGGCGGCACCCGTCGCGCCGCCCGCACCTCCGTCACGCATGAATGCCCCGAGCCGCCTCATCCCATCGTGAGTGCTTCCATGATCCGACGCCTCGATTCTCTTTTCGCGCACTGCCGCGGACCAGCCCGGGGCGGGGGTATGAAGGTCCGTCCACATGGTGAATCCAGCCCTCACCGCGGGTCAGCGGCTCACGGCCGCACGTAGGCCACCGTGCCCTGGGCCAGCGCCGTAAAGGTGTCGTACGCCATCCACACGAACCCGCTTTCGCCCCGGCTGCTCCCCCAGCTGTTCTGGATCTTGAAGGCACCCCTGCCGTCGTCGTAGCCCACAATCAGCATGCAGTGCCCCGCGGGCTTTCCCGTCTTCTTGTTCATGAGGATGTGCCCGTTACCCACGTACACGCCGCCCGTGCAGGACGGAAAATCGGTGTACAGGCGCGTGCCGTAGGCCAGCGCGCCGCCCAGCAGGATCACGGTCTTGATGCCGTCCAGCCGGTCCGCCCGCACCGCGGCGACGGTGCCCACGTCGAACGCGGGATTGGACGGCAGCGTCCCGGTGCCGTAGTCCTGCCACAGTGCCGGGCAGGTTTCGCTGGGCGCCTGGGCCAGGGTGGCCGTCCCGCCGGCGTCGAGGATCGTGAAGTACGACGCCATCGCCGACCCGGTGCAGGTGCTGGACTGCCCCTGCTGCTCCATCACCTTGATGTAGATGTACGCGGGGCTGGCCTGCAGGGTGGCCGTGCTGGGCGCGTAGCTGCCCTTGCGCGCGGCCGTGAACGTGGCCAGCCCGTAGGTGGTCGCCCAGGCGGTGCAGTCGGGAACGGGGCCCTGGTTGCCCACCGGCGGAGGAAGGTGGCGTCGACAAAGGCGGCGGGCGGAAGCCTGGGGGCCGCCTCGGGCTCCACCACCTCGATGTTCTCTTCGATGGTGGGGTCGCAGCCGTAGTCGGCGCCGGGCGAGATGTTCAACTCGTCGGGCATGGTCCGGTGCTCCATGAAGGAAGGTTGCGAGGGGAGGGAGGCGGGCGGCGGTAGCCGCCACCGGAAAACCCCTCGCCCGGATTGGAGTCGCGCGGTCCCTGAAATCCCCCCCGTCCGGAATGGAACCGCCACACGGCTGGCTGCGGGATCGCCTCAACGCGCGCGGGCGGCGCCTCGTCGCGCCGCCCGCAGTCGTACGTCACATGAATGCCCCGGGCCGCTTCACCTGGTTGTGGGTGCTTCGATCATCCGCCGTACGTAAACCGCCATCGCTATCCAACCCCGGGGCTGGGGCATGAAGGGTCCTACCACGTCAAAGATCCATCGGATACCACTGCATCCCGCAACGATCTTCCACTCCTTCTCCGCTCCCTCACCCCATTGGAGAAACGCGATCGCGGAAATTCCCCCCCTGCTTGATCGCACCCGCCGCGGACAGTACCTTTTCCGTCTCCTCAGGCACGCCCCGCCGCCCCTCCCGCACCCCTCGCCCGCATGCCGGAACGGCCGCCCGCCGAGCGCCTTCTGCTGGACAACCTGGCGTGGATCGAGCGCGCCTGCGCAGCGCTGGCCCGGCGCAACGGGCTGGCGGGGGACGAGGCGGACGACTTCCTTTCGTGGGCGCGCATGCGGCTGGTGGAGGACGACTACGCCATCCTGCGCAAGTTCCGCGGGGAGTGCGCCATCACCACCTACCTCACCATCGTGCTCTCCACCCTCTTCCGGAACTACCGCGCGCGCGAGTGGGGAAGCTGGCGCCCGTCGGCGGCGGCGCGGCGCGAGGGGCCGCTGGCGGTGCGGCTGGAGGCGCTGGTCGCGCGCGACGGCTGGACGCTGGCGGCGGCGGGGGAGCGGCTGCGCACCGCGGGCGCCACCACCCTTTCCGACCGCGAGCTCGCCGCCCTGCTGGCGCGCCTTCCCGCGCACGCCCCGCCGCGCGTCCACGCGGGCGAGACGGCGCTGGAGGCCCTGCCCGCGCCCGGCACCGCCGACGCCGACGTCCTGCGCGATGAAGCCGTCGCGCGCCGCGCCGGGGACGAGGCGGCGCTGCACCAGGCGGTGGAGCGGCTGGTGCCCCGCGACCAGGTGGTGTTCCGCATGCGCTTCTGGGAGGGGCTTACGGTCGCGCAGATCGCGCGGGGGCTGGGGGTGCCGCAGAAGGGGCTCTACCGCCGCATGGAGCGGGCGCTGGCACGGATGCGGCGCGACCTGGAGCGCGGCGGAATGACGCTCGTGCGCGTGCGCGAGCTGCTGGACGAGGAGGCCCGGTGACGCGGCGCGAGGGCGACTTTCAGGACGCGCGTCACTCCAACGGGGATGCGGGTCCTGCCGGAGAGGACGGGAGCGTGAACGAGCCGCGGATGGATCCCGAGCGCCTGGGCGCGCTCATGGAGGGCACGGTGCACCCGCGCGAGCGCAGCGCGCTGCTGCGCGGGCTGGCCGCGTCGCCGGAGGAGCTGGCGGCGTACGCGGACGCCCTGGCCGTCACCGACGAGCTGGAGGCGGAGAACCGCGCCGCGGCCGACACGGGCGACCCGGCCGACCTGACCGACGCGGCCGACGCCGGCGTGATCCCCCTCCGTCCCCGCCGCGCAGGTGGATGGGCGCCGCGGGCGCGGCTGGCGCTGGCCGCCTCCGTGGCCGCCGTGTCCATTGGCGCGGCGGCGTGGGGGCTTTCCCGGCGGGGGGACGATGCGGACGATCCCGGACGGTACGCGGCGCTCCTGGCGCGCCCGGGGGTTCCCGCGGCGTGGAACGGGGAGCCGTGGACGGCGGCGCGCACCCCGGACGAGGTGCTGGACCCGCACGCGCGCGCCGTGCGCATCGGCGCGCGGATCACGGCGCTGGAGGCCGCCGCGGCCGCGGGCGACTCCGCCGCCACTCGCCGCGCCGCCGGCGACGTGGGCGCGCTGCTGGCCC
>DASQBH010000468.1:0-6328 GCA_035635315.1 Longimicrobium sp. | reverse complement strand
GGAGGAGATCGCGGACGCCACGCTCCTGCACGCCGTCCCCGCGCTGATGCGGCAGCTGGTCCACGTGGAGCGCGAGACGCCCCGGCTGGGCCGGCTGCGGCGCGCCTTCGTGGGTGGCGACCGGGTCCCGGCCGACCTGCTGGCGGAAATGCGGGAGGCACTCCCCGGGGCGGAATCTCACGTTCTCTACGGCCCCACCGAGGGGACCATCCTGGCCTCCACGCACCCCGTCCCGCAGGACGGGATCGTGTACGGGCACCCGATCGGCCGTCCCCTGGGGAACGTGCGCCTGTACGTCTGCGACGCGCTCGGGAGCCCGCAGCCGGCGGGGGTCCCCGGCGAACTTCTGATCGGCGGGGCAGGGGTGGCGCGCGGCTACCTGGGGCGTGCCGGCCTGACGGCGGAGCGGTTCGTTCCCGATCCGTTTTCGGCGGAGGGCGGCGCACAGCTGTACCGGACGGGCGACCGGGCGCGCTGGCGGGCGGATGGGACGCTCGAGTACCTGGGGCGCACCGACTTCCAGGTGAAGATCCGCGGCTTCCGGATCGAGCCGGGGGAGATCGAGGCCGTGCTGCGGGGCCACGAGAGCGTCACCGATTGCGTGGTCGTGGCGCGCGAGGACGAAGCAGGGGGGCCGCGTCTGACCGCCTACGTCGTTCCCGCTCCGCGGCAGGACGTGGAGCTGTGGCCCTCGATCGGGGAGTACTTCGTCTACGACGAGCTGATCTACCACGGGCTCACGCACGACACCCTGCGCAACGGGCGCTACCTGCGCGCGCTGCAGCGGCATGCGCCGGGCAAGGCGGTGCTGGACGTCGGCACCGGGGCGGACGCAATCCTGGCGCGGCTCGCGGTGCAGGCGGGCGCGCGCCACGTCTACGCGGTCGAGCTGCTGGAGAGGTCGTACCTGTCGGCCCGCGAACGCGTCCGTGAGCTGGGGCTGGAGGACCGCATCACGGTGATCCACGGCGATGCCCGCGCCGTGGAGCTTCCCGAGCCGGCTGACGTGTGCGTCTCGGAGATCGTGGAAGCCATCGCCGGGGGCGAGGGCGCCGCCGTCATCCTCAACCAGGCGCTGCGGCTGCTGGCGCCCGGCGCGGTGATGATCCCGGGGTCGGCGCACACCCGGGTGGCCGCGGTGACCCTGCCGGACGAGCTCCGTCACGCGCCGGCCTTCTCGCCGACTGCCGCGCACTACGTGAAGGGGATCTTCGCGGAGGTGGGATACCCCTTCGACCTGCGGCTCTGCATCCGGAACTTCCCGGCCAGTCACGTCCTCTCGACCGCGGGGACGTACGAGGAGCTGGACTTCGGCGCCGGCCCGGTCCACGCCGAGTACACCCGGCGCGAGGAGCTGGTGGTCGAACGCGCGGGAAGGCTGGACGGGCTGCTGCTCTGGCTGTGGATGGAGCTGGCCGAGGGCGAGGAGCTGGACATCCTGGAGGAGGAAACCGCCTGGTTCCCGGTCTACTTCCCGCTCTTCGAGCCGGGGATCGAGGTCGAGGCGGGGGACCGGCTGCGCCTGGAGTGCTGGGCGGCGATCCCGGAAGGCGTAGCCCCCGACTACGGAGCGCGGGGCGTGCTGGTGCGTGGGCGGGACGGCGAAGAGGTGCCGTTCGAGTTCGTCTCCTATCACCACAGCCCGGCGTTCCGGGCGAGCCCCTTCTACGCGCGGCTCTTTGCGGATGGAGAAGTGCCGTCCCTCGCCGAGCAGAGGGAGACGCTGCCGGCCACGCTGCGCGAGCACGTACGGCGCAGCCTGCCGGAGTACATGGTGCCCGGGACCTTCGTGGTGCTGGACGCGCTGCCGCTGACGCCCAACGGCAAGCTGGACCGCAAGGCGCTGCCGGCCCCGGAGTACACGGCCGGTGCGGACCGGTACGTGGCGCCGCGCACTCCGACCGAGGAGGTGCTGGCGGGGATCTGGGCGGAGGTGCTGGGGCTGGAGCGGGTGGGGGTGGAGGAAAGCTTCTTCGAGCTGGGGGGGCACTCGCTCCTGGCCACGCAGGTGGTGTCCTGGGTGCGGGAGGCGTTCGGGGTGGAGCTGCGGCTGCGGGCGCTCTTCGAGACGCCCACCGTGGCCGGCCTGGCCCCGCAGGTGGAGAGGCTGGTGCTGGCGCGGGTGGAGGAGCAGGAGCTCGCGGACGCGCTGGAGCGGCTGGAGCGGCTGTCGGATGACGAAGTGATGGAGCTTCTCGGCGCGGACTGATTTCCCTCCCGACCGTTAACCGCCGTGGCTCCCGCCGCGGTCACACTGGAGAAGTGGAAGGCTCGATGAGCGAAGTACTCGGACGAGTGGACAAGCTGTCACCGGAGCGCCGCGCCCTGCTGCAGAAGATCTTCCGGCAGCAGACCGGCCCGGCGCACGAGCCGGGCGCGATCCGCCGCCGCGAGGATGGCGGCCCCGCGCCGCTGTCCTTCGCGCAGGAGCGGCTCTGGTTCATCGACCGGCTGGAGCCGGGGAACGCCTTCTACAACCTGCCCAACGCCGTGCGGATGCGCGGCGCGCTGGACGCGGCGGCGCTGGAGCGGGCGCTGGGCGAGATCGTCCGGCGTCACGAGGCGCTGCGCACGGTCTTCGGCGAGGCGGACGGCTCGCCCGTGCAGGTGATCGCGCCCTTCGGCGGGTTCGCCCTGCCGGTGGAGGACCTGTCGGGACTCAGCGAGGCGGATCGCGAGGCGGCGGTCGGGCAGCGGGCCGGGGAAGAGGCGCGGCGAGCGTTCGACCTCTCGGCGGGGCCGCTGTTCCGTGCGGCGCTGCTGCGGCGGGGCGAGGAAGACCACGTGCTGCTGCTCTCGATGCACCACATCGTCAGCGACGAGTGGAGCATGGGGGTGCTCTTCCGGGAGCTGTCGGCGCTGTACGCGGCGGACCGCGAGGGCGGGAAGTCGCCGCTGCCGGAGCTGGGGGTGCAGTACGCCGACTACGCGGTGTGGCAGCGCGAGCAGCTGGCGGGCGAGGTGCTGGACCGGCAGCTGGCGTACTGGAAGGAGCGACTGGCGGGCGCGCCGGAGCTGCTGGAGCTGCCCACCGACCACCCCCGCCCGCCGGTGCAGACGTACCGGGGCGCGTCGGTCCCGGTGGAGCTCTCCCCGGAGCTGCTGGAGCGGCTGCAGGCGCTGGGGCGGAGCGAGGGGGCCACGCTGTACATGACGATGCTGGCCGCCTTCCAGGTGCTGCTGTCGAAGTACAGCGGGAGCGAGGACATCGTCGTAGGGAGCCCGATCGCGGGGCGGACGAGGAAGGAGGTCGAGGCGCTGATCGGCTTCTTCATCAACGCGCTGGTGCTGCGCACCGACCTGTCGGGCGACCCGTCCTTCCGCGAGACCCTGCGGCGGGTGCGGGAGGCGACGCTGGGCGCGTACGAGCACCAGGAGCTTCCCTTCGAGAAGCTGGTGGCCGAGCTGCAGCCGGAGCGCAGCCTGAGCCACTCGCCGCTCTTCCAGGTGATGTTCACCCTGCAGAACGTCGGGGGCGGGGGAGGTGCGCTTCCGGGGCTGAAGGTCGGCGTCGGTGTGGCGATGGAGATCGCCAAGTTCGATCTCTCCCTGACGGTCGAGGTGAGCGCTCACGGGCTGTATTGCGCACTGAACTACAGCACGGACCTCTTCGAGCGCGGCACGGTCGAGCGGATGCTCGGCCACCTGGCACGGGTGCTGGAGCAGGTCGCCGCGAACGCGGACCTGCGGCTCTCGCGCCTGGAGCTGCTCGACGAGGCGGAGCGCAGACTCGTGCTGGAGGAGTGGAACCGGACGGCGGCGGAGTATCCCACCGACCGGTGCATCCACGAGCTGTTTGAGGCGCAGGCGGCGCGCACGCCGGGGGCGGCGGCCGTGCGCTTCGAGGAGGAATCGCTCACCTACGGCGAGCTGAACGAGCGTGCCAACCGGCTGGCGCACCATCTCGCCGGCCTCGGTGTAGGGCCGGAGACGCGGGTCGCGATCTGCCTGCAGCGGGGGCCGGAGATGGTCGTCTCCGTCCTGGCCGTGCTGAAGTCCGGCGGTGCGTACGTCCCGCTGGACCCCGCCTATCCCGCGGAGCGGCTTGCGTTCATGCTGGCCGACGCGGCCGTGCCCGTGCTGGTGACGCAGGAATCACTGCGTGCGGCGCTCCCCGCCGGCGACGGCGTCACGGTGGTGAGCGTGGACGGGGACGGTGAGCGGATTGCGGCGCATTCCGCGGAGAACCCGGAGCGCGGCGCACGGCCCGGCCACCTGGCCTACGTGATCTACACCTCCGGGAGCACGGGGACGCCCAAGGGGGTGCTGGTACAGCACGGCTCGCTGGCCAACCTGCTGGCCGCCACGCGCGAGGCGTTCGGCGTCGGCCCGGACGACGTGATGCCGGCGCTGGCTTCGTACGCGTTCGACATCTGGCTCTTCGAGGCGCTGCTGCCGCTCACCTCCGGGGCCGCGGTGCGCCTGGTAGCGCGCGAGCGCGTGCTTGACGCGCCCGCGCTGGTGGAGGAGATCGCGGACGCCACGCTGGTGCACGCCGTCCCCGCGCTGATGCGGCAGCTGGTCCACGTGGAGCGCGAGACGCCCCGGCTCACCCGGCTGCGGCGCGCCTTCGTGGGTGGCGACCGGGTGCCGGCCGACCTGCTGGCGGAGATGCGGGAGGCGCTCTCCGGGGCGGAGACGCACGTCCTCTACGGCCCCACCGAGGGCACCATCCTGGCCTCCACGCACCCCGTCCCGGCGGACGGGATCGTGGCGGGGCACCCGATCGGCCGTCCGCTGGGGAACGTGCGCCTGTACGTCTGCGACGCGCTGGGGAGCCCGCAGCCGGCGGGGGTCCCGGGCGAGCTGCTGATCGGCGGGGCGGGGGTGGCGCGCGGCTACCTGGGGCGTGCCGGCCTGACGGCGGAGCGCTTCGTCCCCGATCCGTTCTCGGTGGAAGGCGGCGCACGGCTGTACCGGACGGGCGACCGGGCGCGCTGGCGGGCGGATGGGACGCTGGAGTACCTGGGGCGCACCGACTTCCAGGTGAAGATCCGGGGCTTCCGCATCGAGCCGGGGGAGATCGAGGCCGTGCTCTCTGCGCACGCGGAGGTGCGCGAGGCGCGGGTGATCGTGTGGGAGGGTGCGCCGGGCGAGACGCGGCTGGTGGCGTACGTCGTCGGCGGCGTCGAGGCGGACGAGCTGCGGGAGCACCTGCGGCGGCGCCTGCCGGAGTACATGGTGCCCGGGGCGTTCGTGGTGCTGGAGGCGCTGCCGCTGACGCCGAACGGGAAGCTGGACCGCAAGGCGCTGCCGGCGCC
The DNA here is from genome assembly GCA_035635315.1 of Longimicrobium sp. Taxonomy (GTDB): domain Bacteria; phylum Gemmatimonadota; class Gemmatimonadetes; order Longimicrobiales; family Longimicrobiaceae; genus Longimicrobium. The sequence continues at coordinate 1,067 of DASQBH010000468.1, read as the reverse complement.
GGAGTACGCGGCCGGTGCGGACCGGTACGTGGCGCCACGGACGCCGGTGGAGGAGCTGCTGGCGGGGATCTGGGCGGAGGTGCTGAAGGTGGAGCGGGTGGGGGTGCACGACAACTTCTTCGCCCTGGGTGGCCACTCCCTCCTGGCGGTCACGCTCGTCGAGCGTATGCGGCGCCGCGGCGTGCGCGCGGACGTACGCGCGCTGTTCACCACGCCCACCGTGGCGGAGCTCGCCGCCGCGGCGGAGGGTGTCGGCTCTGATGTCCGGGTCCCGCCGAACCGCATCCCGGCCGGCTGCGGCGCCATCACGCCGGAGATGCTCCCGCTGGTGGAGCTGAACCAATCGGAGATCGACCGCATCGTGGCCGGCGTGCCGGGCGGCGCGGCGAACGTGCAGGACATCTATCCGCTGGCCCCGCTGCAGGATGGGATCCTCTTCCACCACCTGCTCAACCCGGAGAGCGACCCCTACCTGCTCCCGCAGCCGTTCGACTTCGACAGCCGCGAGCAGCTGGAGGCCTACCTGGGCGCGCTGCAGGCGGTGGTCGCGCGCCACGACATCCTGCGCACGGCGGTGGTGTGGGAGGGGCTCTCCGAGCCGGTGCAGGTGGTCTGGCGCGATGCCCCGCTCTCCGTCGAAGAGGTGGAGGTCGACCCGGCCGCGGACAATGCGGCGAGGCAGCTGTACGAGCGCATCGATCCGCTGCATCACCGCATGGACCTGAGCCGGGCTCCCCTGCTGCGTGTGTACGTCGGCCGTGAGGCCGTCGCGGGGCGCTGGGGGCTGCTGCTGCTGCTGCACCACCTGGTGAGCGACCATACCACGGCAGACGTGCTGCGCGAGGAGATGGAGGCGCACCTGGACGGTCGCGCGGATCAGCTGCCGGCCCCTCTCCCGTTCCGCAACTACGTGGCGCAGGCGCGGCTGGGGGTGAGCCGGGCGGAGCACGAGGCGTTCTTCCACGAGCTGCTGGGAGACGTCAATGAGCCGACGGCGCCGTTCGGGCTGCGCGAGGTGCGCGGAGACGGGCGGGGGCTGGAGCAGGGGCTGCTGCGGGTGGAGGAGG
>DASQBH010000467.1:0-2011 GCA_035635315.1 Longimicrobium sp. | reverse complement strand
ACGGGCGGCTGGAGGGGGTCGCGGTGGAGTTCCACGCCGAGGGGATGGACACGGGGCTCCCCGCGGAGCTTTCCGGCGCCCTTTACCGCATTGCGCAGGAGGGGCTGCGCAACGTGGTGCGCCACGCCGGGGTGCGCGAGGCGCGGGTCACGCTGGAGCGGGTGGACGGGAGCGTCGAGCTCACGGTGGCCGACCCGGGGCGGGGCTTCGACCCCGCGGCCGCGGGTGCGGAAGGGCTGGGGCTGGTGAGCATGGCCGAGCGCGCCCATCTGCTGGGCGGCGTGTTCGAGGTGCGCTCCGCCCCCGGCACCGGGACGGAATTGCGGGTGCGCATCCCCCTGCCGCCGGCGGAGGGCGACGCCGGGGAGGAGCCGGCGGCGGAGGCGGCATCCGCCCGCCGGACCGAACCCGGATCCCACTAGGAAGAATCCGCGGCCGGCTGAAAGTGTGTTCGAGAATCCGACGCCGCGCATCCAGGCAGATCCACCCCCGCTGTCATTCCGAGGCCCGGGCACGCCGTAGCCTGCTTTCACGCCAGGGGTTGCAGGGCCGGGAAATCTACCGTCGGATTTGCTGGAGGGCAGGCGCGGCAGCCCGTGCTTGCTTGAGCGCAGGGGGTGCTCGCCATCCTCGGGCGAGGAGCGGGGAGGCTCACGTTCCCGGGCGCGGCATCGAGTGCCCGGCGCCGCCTCGAAGCGCCCGCACTCCCCCATCCCCGGAGGCGGGCCGCAGCGGCTCCTCGCGGACGCGAAGGGTGCTCACGACGGCCGCCAGCGCGTCGGGGCTGGGACGGAAGTCGTCGGGATGGGTGGCGTCCAGGCGGCGTGCCGTGGCGTATTCCGGGCCGGTTTCTGGAAGCCCTTCCGCGTGGAGGGGGTGGAAGAACGAAACCCAGTAGCGCCCATCGTCCGTCACCCCCTGAAAGGTCCAGACCAGCGGAGCGTCGCGGAAGGCCTCGCCCGTGCCGTAGCGGGTGATGAACGCCACCCCCGCGCCGCCGTCGAAGCGCAGGTAGCGGATCCGCGCCCGAAACGCCTGCGCGGCCCCGGGGTCGGGAAGGACGGGGATCTCCTCCGCGTCCACGAACTCCGGCTTGCTGGCCAGCAGGCGGCGGAACGCGGCGACGCGCTCGTCCAGCAGCACCTGCTCGCCCGCGGAAAAGAGGGCGCGGTACGCGGCCAGCGGATACACGAGCACCTGCCGCTGCAGCGGATTTACCGCCGCGGGGAGAGAGTCCCCGTCAAAGCGCAGGCGGAGCCGGACGGGCTGGCCGTTCAGGGGCGGGGCCGCGCCGGCCACGTGCGGCACGGGTGGCAGAACCTGTCCCCACACGGCGTGCGCGACGGGGGCCGGGTCGATCCGCACGTTCTCGGGCCTGATCCCGATCACCGCCGCCGGGTCCGGCGCCTCCGGACGCGAGCACGCGCCCAGGGCAAGCACCAGCGCCGCCATCCGCAGTCCACGCATCTGCGCCTCTTCGCTGCTGCGTTTCTCCATGCTACGGCAAAGGTTAGCGCGGCGGCGGCGCCGGGGGATTGGACGTTGTTGGCGCCGCCGTCTGCACGGCCCGCGATGGAGGCAGATCCGCGGCGCCGCGTCCGGCGCACCCGCTGAGAACTGCCTGATACCAGGTTGTCGAGGATAGTTCTGGTATCCGGGAAATCCCGCATTCCTGCCGGCTCTGCGATCCCCGATCCTGAAATGCGTTCCGCAACGTGGCATCAGTCATCCTGAGGGAGGCGCCGCTCCACAACCTGCTGTTACGCAAACAGTTGCGCGCCGACCGAAGGACCTTTCCAGCAGAACCGCGGGGCTCGCTGTAGCCTGCCCCTCAAGGCCGGAACAAGGCCCTTCGGTCGCGCGCAAGTGATGGTGAAACTTCTGGTTACGCGCGGCGCTCCCTCAGGATGACCGAACTCTTTCGCAGCGGGCATCCAGGATCATACCCAATCCCGCAATTCATTGTGCACCCGGGTTTCTACTGCTGCCTTACATGGAGGGCGCGGAGGAC
>DASQBH010000466.1:0-2358 GCA_035635315.1 Longimicrobium sp. | reverse complement strand
GCTCCGACGAAGGGAATGACCCGGCGCTTCTGCAGCGCCTCGAGCAGGTCTGCCGCGATCTCCATGAACGTCTCCCCGGGGCTGTATCAACAGGAATTCTGGCAGCATGATGCCGGTACCGTGATCCGCCGACTTCACCCTCACAACCTAATCGCGCGTCCACGACCCGTCATCAAGTTTCGTTGGATGCGGACCTGCACTTTCCCAATGGAGCGCGAACGAACGGGGCGGGTCGTTGCGGCCTCCGCATCCAGCCCGATCGAGCGCCGACCGCTCGGCTCCGACGCAGCACGGTCCAGCGGAAGAGCGCTCGACCCTCCGGTGGAGCGGTGCCCGCTCACCCCACCTGCATCGTGCGGTGGCGGAGGAGCACCGTGCGCAAGCCGCCGCGACCCCTCCACGCGGCCCGCCGCTCCCGGCCAAGCGAAAGGCGGCCGGGGGCAAGCTGCCTCCGGCCGCGCCGTGGGTGTGTGGATCCCGCCGTGCACATCAGTAGACGCAGGAAAGCCGCTTCCCCATCGCGGGCGGCTCCCCCTGGGAGGGATAAGAAAGAGGCGACCGGCGGCGGAAGTCGCAGCCGGGCCGCTTTCCGGCGCCTTTACGCCGCGCCCACGGCCTCGCCGCGGGCGGCGGCGTGGGCCTGGCAGAGGGCGTGGACCTCGGCGTCCGTAAAGGTGTGGTCGCAGGTCTTGGCGGCCTCGAACACGGCGCCGCACAGCGCCTCGTCCGTCGCGTCGTAGCCGTGGGCGCGCAGCCAGTAGCGCACGTTGCTGATGCCGCTCATCGGCGAGATCTCGATCACCTGGCGCAGGCCGAACCAGCCGGCGGGCACGCCGGAGTAGATGCGGTCCGCCAGCCACGCGTCGCCCTTGCTCTCCGCCTTGATGATGGCGGCCGCGTGCACCCCCGTGCCGGTGCGAAAGGCGTCCTCGCCGAACACGGGCCAGTTGTACGCCAGCGGCACGTGGCACGCCTGCGACGCCAGCTCCACGTATTCGTTCAGCCGCGACAGGTTCCAGTCGTGCAGCCCCAGCAGCTTGAGGTTCACCAGCAGCAGGTCCATCTCGGCGTTGCCGCAGCGCTCGCCGATCCCTAGCGCGGTGCCGTGGATGCGGTGCGCCCCCTCTTCGATGGCCGCCAGGCAGTTGGGGAGGGCCAGGCCGCGGTCGCGGTGGCCGTGCCAGTCCACCTTCACGTCCTCGCCCGACGGCTTTACCACCTCGTCAAAGACGAAGCGGATGAGCTGGCGCACGCCGTGGGGCGTGGCGTGGCCCACGGTGTCGCAGACGCAGATGCGCCGCGCGCCGCACTCGATCGCCGTCCGGTACAGCGCCTTTACCACCTCGGGCGCCGCGCGGGCGGTGTCTTCGGTAACGTACATCACCGGCAGCCCGTGCTCCACCGCAAAGGTGACGGCGTCCTCGGTGGCGTGCAGCATCCGGTCGAGCGTCCAGTCCTCCGCGTACTGCCGGATCGGCGACGAGCCGATGAAGGTGGCCACCTCGATGCCGATCCCCACCTTCTGCGAGACGTCGATGATGGGCTGCACGTCGGCGCGCACGGTGCGGGCGGCGCAGTTGGGCTGGATGGCGAGCCTGGAATCCACCACCTCGCGCGCCAGCGCCTCCACGTCGCTCACGGCGCGGGGGCCGGCGCCGGGAAGGCCGATGTCGGCGCTGGCGATCCCCAGCTCGTTCATCAGGTGCAGCAGGCGGATCTTGTCCTCGATGCCCGGGTCGTGGACGGAGGGCGACTGCAGCCCGTCGCGCAGCGTCTCGTCGTTCAGCTGCACGCCGCGGCGGGTGGAGTAGTCGAACGACCCCGCAAGGGTGTTCCAGTCATAGATCAGCTCGCTCTCCTGCATCTTCTGCGGTCCTCGCGGCGCGGTCTGGAAAGTTGTCGTCGCTGCGCGGACGCGCCCGATGGGACGTCCGCGCATTTTGTACAGACTCTGAACCTAACTCATTGCCCCGGCGCCGGAAAAGTCCCGGAGTCGACACCGGCGCGTTTGACAGCGTGACCCCGCGGAGGCACAATCCGCGCTCGCGTTTCCCCATCTCCTTTTTCCTGGACGGCGACCCTGCGCGACGTTACGGCCCTTTCCGCGCTCCGCCCGCTGCGGCAGCGCGTGCACCAGACGGACGACGACACCCTGGCCGAGCAGCTGGCCCTGGTGCGCATCCCCGCCCCCTCGTTCGCCGAGCAGGCGCGGGGCGACTACGTGCTTGCCCGCTTTCTGGAGATGGGGCTGGCCGGCGTGCGCCGCGACGCCGTGGGAAACGTGCTGGGCGAGTGGCGTCCAGCGGGCGCGGCGAAGCGGCCGGTGGTGGTCGCGGCGCACCTGGACACGGTGTTCGC
>DASQBH010000465.1:0-2008 GCA_035635315.1 Longimicrobium sp. | reverse complement strand
GGCCCCCGTCGTGCAGCGACGGGTCCCTACCCTGCTCCCGTAGCAGATATTTCCACCGGATACACGAACCGCCGCGGCCCGGACGAAGGGGCGCGGCGGCCAGCGTCGCCAGAAGAATGCCGCGGCGGCGCGTCAGCCGTGGGACATCGCCTTGAGCACGGCCTCGCGCACCTCGGGGTTGCGGTCGCGCAGCAGGCGCTGCAGCACGGCGCGCCCCGGCTCGCCGCCCAGCTCGCCCAGCGCGCGCACCGCCTCCACCCGGATCGGCGTGGGGATGCGGGAGAAGAATCCGCCGCCCGACGCGCGCTCCGCCAGCACCGGCACCGCGCGCGGATCGCCCACGCGGCCCAGCGCGCGCACGATCTCCACCTCCACCTCCGCGTCCGTCTCCTGCGGCAGCCGGTTCAGCAGCGGGCCCACGGCCACGTGCAGCTTGGTAAGCCCCAGCCCCAGCGCGGCGGCGGCGCGCAGGCTCGCCTCCTTGTCGTTGAGCCCCTTGGCCAGCAGCGGCACCGCCTCTTCGCCGCCGATCTTGGCGAGCGCCAGGATCGTCTCGCGCCGCACGCGCGCGTCGGAGTGCTCCACGGTGCGGCGAAAGTGCTCCACGGCGTCGGCGCTGCGGATCTCGCCCAGGATGCCGACCATGTTGCGCACGACGAACCACCGCTCGTCGCCGATCATGTCCTCCAGCAGCGGCACGCCCACGTGGTCCAGCGCCACCAGCGCGTCGCGGTAGGCGCGGCGCGCGGAGACGTCCGTGGCCGCCACCAGCTCGCGCACCAGCGGCGACACCGTGTCCGCGCCGATGTGCAGCAGGGTGGAGCGCAGCCCCGTGCGCTCCTCTTCCGTGCGCGCCTTGCCCAGCCGCTGCACCAGCTCCTCGATCACGGCGCGGGTGCTCACGCGGTGGATGGCCAGCATCACCATCGCCCGCGTGGCGGCGTGGCGGCCGTGCATCTCCTCCGCGTCGCGGCGAAGGTCCTGCACCAGGCCGATGCCGCGGTCGATCAACCCGTGCGTAAGGCAGTACTGCGCCAGGAACTCCAGCCGGTTCATCACCGTCAGCCGCTCGCCGTCCGTCCCCTGGCGCAGCAGACGGCGCAGCTCTTCGGTGTCCTCGCTCTCCACGCGCAGGGCGGAGTCGCGCACCTGCTCGTACATGTCGTGCGCGTTCCACAGCTGAATGCCGCCGTCGTCCAGCCCGCCCACCACCTGCACCGCCCCGTCGTTCTCGAATGCGGAATGCGCGGCCGCCGCCGGCTGCACCCACGCGCCGTCGATGCTCACGCGCGCCGCACCCGCCGCCTCCAGCGCGGCCGCCAGCCCGCCCGCGGCGCGCACCACCCGCGGGGGAAGCGCCACGGCGGAGAGAAAGCGGCCCAGCGACTCGCTCCCCACGTCGTTGCGGATGATGACGCTCGTCACCCCGTGCTCGCACAGGCGCGCGACGAAGCGGTCCACGTGCGCGGAGCGCGGCGCCGTGCCGCCGGCCAGCTGCACGCCGGCGGGGGTGCAGCGCAGGGACAGCAGCTCGCCGGACGCGAGCAGCGCCTGCGCCAGGTTGAGCACCGCCTGCGTGTGGGTGGGGTGCGTGAGGGGATAGAACTCGCTCAGCGCGTACGCCTTTGCGAGGTCCACCAGCAGGCGGCCGGGGGTGTTGGGTGAAGCCATTGCCGGTGTCTCAGCGCGGGATGCGCTCTCCCAGGTCTTTGGAGCTCAGGAATTCTGCAATCGGTGCGGCAGGCGAATGGGGGTTCGCCATGCAGCGGCCGCATGACCGCGGATCAAGGAGATACTCTCCCCCGGTGGATTGGGGGAGCCGATCGTATGCATGGCCGGTGTCGTCCGCACCGGCCGGCCCTCACCATAAGAGGATGCGCAGCCGCGGCGCAAATCCGCGACGCTGCGCCCGGAGCGGCCTACCCGCGCCGCCCGCCGCCCGGACGTCCGCCCCGGCCTCCGCCGCCGGCGCGCCCACCGCCGCCGGACCGCCCGCCCGCACCCGGCC
>DASQBH010000464.1:0-7609 GCA_035635315.1 Longimicrobium sp. | reverse complement strand
TTCCGTACTCACGCGCTGACCCCCGCGGCGCGGTCCGCCGGCTGCTCCGGCGCGGGCTCCGGCGCGGCGGCGGAGGGCGTGAGATGCTGATCCAGGCTGGTCTGCTCCTCGCCGTCGCGGCGCGCCATGGCGGCCTGGACGAAGGAGGCGAAGAGCGGGTGCGGATGGTCCGGCCGCGACTTGAGCTCCGGGTGCGCCTGCGTGGCCACGAACCAGGGGTGCGACGGCAGCTCGATCATCTCCACCAGGTTGCCGTCGGGCGAGGTGCCGCTGATGCGCATCCCCGCCTCTTCCAGCTGCGGGCGATACGCGTTGTTCACCTCGTAGCGGTGGCGGTGGCGCTCGCTGATCTCGTTGCCGCCGTAGATCTCGGCGGACCTGGATCCGGGCGCCAGGCGGGCCGTGTACGCGCCCAGCCGCTGGGTGCCGCCCAGGTCCGTCACCTGGCGCTGCGAGTCCATCAGGCAGATGACGGGGTCGCTGGTGTCGCGCTCCCACTCCGCCGAATGCGCCTCCGCCAGCCCGCAGACGGAGCGCGAGAACTCGATGATGGCCGTCTGCAGCCCCAGGCAGATGCCGAAGAACGGCAGCCCGTTCTCACGCGCCCAGCCGATGGCCGAGAGCATCCCCTCCACCCCGCGCACCCCGAAGCCGCCGGGGATGAGCAGCCCGTGAAAGTCCGCCAGCTTTTCCGCCGACTGCCCGTTCTCGAAGTCCTCGGACGACAGCCACTCGATCTGCACCTTGACGTCGTTGGCGATGCCGCCGTGGTACAGCGCCTCCTGCACGGACTTGTACGAATCGACGAGCGCCACGTACTTGCCGACGACGGCCACCTTGACGGTGCCGTTCTTCGGCCGGCGGATGCGCTCCACCAGCCGCTCCCACTGCGCCAGGTCGGGCCTGGCCGTCTGCAGCCCCAGCTTGTGGCACACCTGCTCGTCCAGCCGCTGCTTGTGGTACTCCAGCGGCACCTCGTAGATGCTCTTTACGTCCGCCGCCTCGATCACGCTGGCCACGTCCACGTTGGTGAACAGGGCGATCTTGCGCCGCATCTCGGGCGGAATGGGGTGCTCGCTGCGGCAGATGAGGATGTCGGGCTGGATTCCGATCTCCATCAGCTCGCGCACCGAGTGCTGCGTGGGCTTGGTCTTGAGCTCCCCCGCCGCGGCGATGTACGGGATGAGGGTCAGGTGGACGAAGAGCGTGTGCTCGCGCCCCACCTCCTGCCGGTACTGGCGGATGGCCTCCAGGAACGGCAGCGACTCGATGTCGCCCACCGTGCCGCCGATCTCGGTGATGACCACGTCGTGGTTGGGCGCCAGCCGGCGGATGGCCCCCTTGATGGCGTCGGTGATGTGCGGGATCACCTGCACCGTGGCGCCCAGGTACTCGCCGCGCCGCTCCTTCTGGATGACGTCCTGGTAGATGCGGCCAGTCGTAATCGAGTTCGCGATGGAGAGCGACTCGCCCACGAAGCGCTCGTAGTGCCCCAGGTCCAGGTCCGTCTCGGCGCCGTCGTCGGTGACGAACACCTCGCCGTGCTGGAAGGGGCTGAGCGTGCCGGGATCGACGTTGATGTAGGGGTCGAACTTCTGGATGGTCACCCGCAGCCCGCGGTTCACCAGCAGCCGCCCGATGGAGGCCGCGGCGATCCCCTTGCCCAGCGACGAGACCACGCCGCCGGTCACGAAGATGTACTTGGTGGGGGTCGTGTTCATCGCGGTCATGCCAGTGCCTCGTTGGTTTGATGCATGTGCCTCAGGATGCCTTCCGCGCGCAGTGCGTCGGCGGGGGTGTCTACCCCGCCCTCCGCCGGCGCGCCCACCGCCACGCCGATGCGGATCCCCGCCGCCAGCGGCCGCAGCTGCTCCAGCCGCTCGGTGCGCTCCAGCGGCGATTCCGGCAGCGCCACCCAGCGCAGCAGGGCGTCGCGCCGGTAGCTGTAGATGCCCACGTGGCGCAGGTACAGCCCGGACGCGAGCTCCTCCGCCCCCGGCTCCGCGTCGCGATTGAAGGGGATGGGCGCGCGGGAAAAGTACAGCGCCCCCCCATCGTCCGCCCGCACCACCTTTACGACGGACGGCTCGCGCCACTCGTCCGCGTCGGCGATCGGCGTGGCCACCGTCCCCGCGTCCCACCCGCCCTCGCGGACGAGCTGGATGGCGGCCTGCAGGTGGTCGCGCCGCACGAACGGCTCGTCGCCCTGCACGTTGACGATGGTGCCGAACCCCGCGTACTCCGCCCGCCGCGCCACCTCGGCCACCCGGTCGGTGCCGGAGGGATGGTCGGCGCTCGTCATCTCGACGGTGGCGCCGAACGCGCGCGCCGCCTCCGCCACCCGCGCGCTGTCCGTCGCGACGACGACGGCGTCGAACAAACCGAAATGCACGACGCGGCGCCAGACCCATTCGATCAGGGGTCTGCCGGCGATGGAATGCAGTGGTTTGTGGGGGAGGCGTTGCGAAGACAGCCGGGCTGGAATGACGCCGAGAACGCCGGCAGTCAGCATACCCGCGGAGGGGGAAGCCACGTGATCGCTTGCAATAATCACGCCAGACAACCTAACGCCGCCGGGCGCGGTTGTCAAAGACTGCGCTTCGGCGGCGTGGACTGCGGTACGAAGGTGGGTGGGTACGAAGGTACGTGATCGCGGCGATGGCGGCTAGGGTGTTGTGCGAGACGACCACGTTCACCCCCGGGCTGAAGCCCGGGGCTGGAAATGCCAGAAGCCCCGTCTTCGCTCGCTTGCGCTCGCGAAACGGGGCTTCAACCGCACCCGAAGCAGGGCCGGATTTCGTGAGGGGCGCCTCCTCGGGGGACCCGTCGGGGAGGCGCGAGCACGGATCCGGCTACAGAATTCCGATCCAGTTGATGTGCCACTGCCAGGAATTCGCCTGCGCCGGAGTGAGGGCACTGCCATCTACCCAGCGCACGTAGACCCTGAAGCCCGTGGGCGTTTCCTGGTACACGGAGCTGCCTCCGGTGGTGGACCAGTTCCCGCTGTTGCCCCCAAGCGAGGTGACATACACCGGGGTGCTCGGGAACTTGGCCGCGCTGGTGTTCACGTCCACGAAGATGCCGCTAGAGCCGTACGGCTGCCAGTTCGTCGAACCGGGAGGGGTCTGGCCGGAAGCGATGACGATAGGCATTGTCTTTCTCCTGAATGGTTTGTAACAGCGATGATGGTTTGCCTGCGGGTCCCCTGCGGGCCGGTTGCGCGCCGGTTGCGGGCGGGTTGCGGGCCCGCTGCGCACCGGGAGCAGCAAAGGTCGGACCGCGTGCACGCGTGCCTCCTATCTCGTTGTAAACATGAGTGATGGGCGTTCCCGTCCCCAGTTGTGGCCAAGGAAAATCTGGGGCGCGAGTGGTGCATATGATCCAAAATAGCCTCATCGGGGGCGCACCCGGAGACTATAAACAGGTGACACGGTGAAGACTTGTGCTGTACGTCTTCCCTGGTGACCGTGTTGGGAAAGCGATACGCCCGTTCGACTCGCGGAACTCGCCAGACGGGGCTTCAACCGCACCTTGTTGAGGCTCTCGGCACGACGACCATTTCCGACGTGCCCTCACGAGCAGGTGAAGCCCCGTCTGGCGAGCGCAAGCGAGCCGGGACGGGGCTTGTCGCAGTTCCAGCCGCGGGTTTACCCGCCCCGGGACGGATCCGGCGGACCTTCCGCTTCGACCTTCAACGCGCCTGACCCATCCTCCGGCGCCAGCTCGACGGCCCAGCCGCGCTCGAAGGCGGCGACGACCGCGTTGGCCTCGTCTTCGCGGCCGGCGGGGATGGGGACGCGGATCTGCTCGTTCATCCAGCCGTTGCGCGTCTTCCACTTCACCGTGAATTCCAGCACGGGCGGCCGGTCCAGGGACGCGTACCGCACGCCCCCGAAGTGGCGGCGCTCGCTAACCAGCGGGTGGTGCGTGCCGTTGAGCAGCACCGCCGTGGGCGAGATGATGGCGTAGCCGGGCCCCGCGGTGTTTGCGATGCGCTGGGAACTGGCCATCCCAAGCCGGAGCAAGCCGAGAAACCCGCCGAACAGCAGCGCGGAGCCGTACGACGACTCCCCCGTCCGCCAGGTGGCGATCAGGCCGCCTACCAGCCCGATGAGCAGGGCCAGGCCCACGGCCTCCCACAGGCGGTAGCGCCACTCTCCCTCCGTGTACGCGCGCCACTCCTCCGCCGGGTAGGTCCAGTGCGCCAGGATCGGCTCGCCGGACGGCAGCGTCCGCTCGCCCACGGCGGCAGGCGAGCCCGGTGCCGCCGGCGCGGGCGCATCCGCCGCCACGGTGGGAGCCGCCGGCGTGGCGGGTGATGTGGGCTTCGCCACCGGCGCCGCATCCGCCACCGGGATCGGAGCCGCCGGCGTGGCGGGTGATGCGGGTTTCGCCACCGGCGCCGCATCCGCCGCCGCGATGGGAGCCGCGGGCGCGGGCGCGTAGCCGGGGAGCGGAGGCGGCCGCAGCGCGGGGGCCGGGGGCAGGCCTACCGCGGCGCGCATAAGGTCCTGGTGCCGCGGCGGCTTGGGCATCCGGGCGGCGCGCAGCCAGCGAAGGCTCATGCGGGCGCCGTACGCCATCACCCCCGCCCCGCCGGCCGCGAGCAGGCCGAACGCGGGCCGCCAGGATCCCACCTCGCTCGCCGGGGCCACGACCGCGCTCATGCCCAGGTAGAAGATCCCCAGGCCCATGGCGGCGATGAGGTATCCCCATATCAGGTCGAGGGGATTCGACGAGTTCGGCGTCACAGTAACTCCATCATCAAGAAACCAACCCCTCCCCCTGAAGAATGGAGGAGAGGTTGGCCCGGCGATTCCGCGTCGCCCGCTATTCCCTATTCCCTATTCCCTATTCCCCGCCCTTCAAGCCGCCTTTTCGCCGCACTCCGGGCAGAACTTTGCCGAGCCGGGGATCTCTGCCGAGCACGACCCGCAGTTGCGCGTCAGGGAGAGGGGCCCGCCACACTCCGAGCAGAACTTGCCGCGCGCGTTGGCGGCGCCGCAGCCGGGGCAGCTCACCACGCGATGCTCCATGTCCTCCTTGCTGACCGTGGCGGTGTTGTACGCCACCTCGCGGGCGCGGGCCAGCTTGGCCTCGCGGTTGATGGCCGCCAGCTCCGGGTCCAGCCGCGGCACGCAGCTGATGCAGGTGCCCTCGTCCTCGTTCCAGCAGTTGTCGCAGAAGTGGTTGGCGCAGCGCGGGCAGCGATGGAAGTGCTGTTTGGCCTGCTCCACCGCGTCGCGCAGCGCCTTGTCGCGCGCCTTGCTCCACCCCGCGCTCTTGACGTGCCCCACCGCGTTGCGCGCCGTGCCGAAGATCCCGCCAAAGATCCCTTCCGCCGCGCCCAGCAGGTTCTCGGCGGTGCCGGTGGCGTAGCGGTCGAACTCCGAGCGCCACGTCTCGCCGCAGTGCTCGCAGTGGAACTCGAACTGAAAGCCGGTATCCGTCGACAGGTCGTTGTAGTTGTCCGAGAACTGGATCTCGCTCATCGTGCGGTTCCTGGTAAAGCGGGGATGTGATGGGATGCCGTGCGGCCGGCGCCGCGGGGATGGAACGGCGGCGCCGCAAAAGCTAAACGATTGGGCCGCCGCGTACAACAGGTTCTTGCAGCAGATGCCGGATGCGGCGCGAGCGGAGGCTGCACGCGGGATGCGCGGATCATGGCCGCCGCCGGTTACGCGCGGCATGCCTCGCTCAGAGTGTTGCTCAAGAATCCGGTCTTCAGAATAGCCGATGTACCGATATTTGATTTCCTGAGGGAGCGCAGGCTCGTAGCTGTCAGCCAGTCAACCCGTTGGCGCGCGACCGAAGGATCTCCTTTCGGCCATCTGGGGGTGGGCCCCGTGGCACGGGTCCGGCCCCCAGGTGCTGCCGGCGAGATCCTTCGGTCGGCGCCAAAGTGCCTCCGTAGCAGCAGGTTCGGAGCGGCGCCTCGCTCAGGAAATCAAGCTCTTGCTAGATTCTTGAACACCCTCTCAGCCTCAGAACCGGGTCGCGAGCGACACGCCCATGGTGAACATGAAGCCGCCGACCTCCATGGCCGGCCCCCCGACGCCGTACGCCGTTTCAGCAGGCGCGTAGTAACGCCCCAGCATCCGGACGGCGGGGACGACGGGTCCACCCACCAGCGGCAGGGGCACGACGACCTCGGCGGCGGCACCCAGCGACGTGGTGGTGCTGCTTTGCGGATCCTCGCACTGGCACCAGCCGCCCACCCATTCCCAATTCGTCCGTTGAAAAGCGGGGCCCACTCCCACGCGCACGGCGTTGACATCGGCGGTAAGGAGAATTGCGCCTTCGGTGCTGGATGCGGTGGCGCTCACCGCCGAGTCTGCTTCGGCGCTGTACCCCCCGATCCATCCCCCGGTGGTATGCTGGCCGGACACCGCCACGCCCCACACCTGGCCCACGCGGTAGTTGAACGTGGCTCCGAAGGCAACGGGATTGTTTGTCCCCTCCTCGCTGAACTCGTCCGTCCGGTCCTCGTACGTTCCCAGGAACGGGATGAAGACGGTGTACGAATGGAACCTCTTGTCGTAGCCGGCACTCACCAGCGACCGCCGTCCCGCGGAAGGCATGGCGGCGACCCCCATCCCCCCGTCGAGCGATACGGTGAACCGGTGTCGCGCGCGGGCGCCCGTGCCGCGCATGGACACGAAGAGCGCGGCGTCGAAATCACCGGCCGGGTAGCGGTTCGCCAGCCGTCGCACGTCCTCTGGAGGGATCCGCCGCACACTCGCGACGCTGTCGGTCAGGATGGTGCGCAGGCGGCTGGCGTCGCCCTGGTACGTGCCGTTCACGAACACCGCCACGCGATTCGCCTCGCCCTGCGGCAGCCACTCCGGCAGGATCTGCGCGATTGCGTCGTACAGCGTGGGGGCGCCGGTGGCGGCCAGGTCGCGATGCCGCACCCGGGCGAACTGCTGGGCGCTCAGGCTGGAGGATTCGAGTGCTGCGACCGCCAGCGCGAAGATCAGGGCGAACGTACGGCGCAGCGCTGAATTTCTCATCATGGAATTGGGGGTGTGGAGGGAACGAGGATCGGGTGCAGCTGGAGGAACCTGCGGGTCAGCGGGTGCTGGTCACGTACGAGCGATGGGCGGCACGGTGACCCGTGCCGCCATCCCCACGCGGGCCCGCATCAGAAGTGCGTCGACAGCCCCATCCCCAGCGTCAGCATGAGCCCGCCCACCTCCAGCTGCTCGTCCGGTGCCCGGAAGGTGACCTCGCGGGCCGGGTAGTAGCGCCCCAGGAAGCTCAGCGACGGGTTCACGGGAAAGCGGCCCAGCGGCACCCGCGCCACCACTTCGGCCGCGACGCCCAGGGAGCTGCTGGTCTCCGTGCGCGGGTCCTTGCAGCCGCACCAGGTGGTGGCCCAGGTCCATTCCGCCTGCTGGTACGCCGGCCCAACCCCCACCCGCAGGACGCCGCGGTCCGCCGTGGCCAGGACGGCGGCCTCGGAGCTCGTGACCCGGGTGCTCACTACGGTGTTCTCGCCCTCGTTGAAGCCGCCCGCCCATCCCTCGTACGTGCGCAGCCCGGCGACCGCCACGCCCCACGTGTCCGTGATCCGGTAGCCGACGCTGCCGCCCGTGGTGAAGGGCGC